>NZ_JBJNRJ010000008.1:60426-135580 GCF_046233715.1 Trujillonella humicola
CCCCCCCCCCCCCCCCCCCCCCCCCCCCCCCCCCCCCCCCCCCCCCCCCCCCCCCCCCCCCCCCTTTTTTTTTTTTTTTTTTTTTTTTTTTTGGGTTTCCCCCCCCCCCCCCCCCCCGCTCCCGGGTCAGGCCCGCCGCGCCGAGCGGGCGGCCAGGGCGACCGCGATGATCAGGGCGGCGCCGTTGAACAGGTTGTTGACGTACACCGGTGCCCCGGCGAGCTGCAGGCCCTTCACGCCCGTCGCGAGGAGGTAGATCGCGATCAGGGTGCCGACCACGTTGACCCGGCCGGGCTTGATCTGGGTGGACCCCAGGAAGACGGCGGAGAAGGCGGGCAGCAGGTAGGACGGCCCGATGTCGGGGGACGCCGTCCCGAGCCGGGCGGCCAGGACCACGCCGGCCAGGCCCGCGACCAGCGACGAGGCCACGAGCGACCCGAAGACGATGCGGTCGACCCGCACGCCCGCCAGCCGGGCCGCCACCGGGTTGCCGCCGGCGGCGTAGAGGTAGCGGCCGACCGGGAGGTACTCGATGACGACGTACACCACGGCCGCCAGCAGCAGCATGGCGTAGAACGGCAGCGGGATGCCGAGGATCTGCAGGGTGCCGAGGTCCAGGAAGCCCTCGCTGAACCCCGAGACGATCTGCCGGCCGTCGGTGACCCAGTAGGTCGCGGCCAGCAGCAGGCTGCTCATGCCCAGCGTGGCGATGAAGGAGTTCACCTTCAGGCCGACCACCACGAACCCGTTCACGCACCCGATGAACGTGGCGACCACGACGGCCATCAGCGCGGCGACGAGGGGGCTGAAGCCCTCCACCTGCGCCCAGGCGGTCACGGCGACGGCCAGGCCGCAGACCCCGGCGAAGGACAGGTCGAACACGCCGGCCGCCAGCGGGATGATGATCCCCAGGGCGAGCATCGCCGTGATGGCCTGGTCACCGGCGACGGAGGTCATGGTGTTCAGCCGCAGGAACGTGTCGGGCACCCAGATCGCGAAGACCAGGAACAGCGCGGCCCAGACGTAGAGCCCGCTGAACCGGTCCAGCCCGAAGGAGCGCCCCCTGCTGGGAGCCTCGTCGGCCTCCCCCGGGCCCGCCGCCTCCGGCCGGGTGGCCAGGTCCACGTCGACGACCGGGTTGGCCAGCTCCGCCGGCGAGGCGTGCGCGGCCGGCGTGGCGGCTGTCTCGCCCGGGGACGTGCTGCCCGCAGAAGCCGACGACTCGCGCCGGGGTCCTCCGGTGGTGCCTGCGCCGCGGGTCATGCCGCCGCTCCTCTGCTCTGGCCGATGGTGGCGGCCGTGATCCGGTCGGGGTCGATGTGCGGGCGCCGCAGCTCCTCGGCGACCCGTCCGTTGCGGAGCACGACGACGCGCTCGGCGAGCCGGGTCAGCTCGCTGTGGTCGGTGGAGACGACGACGACCGCGGCGCCCTGGGTCGCGGCCTCCTCCACGAGGTGGTGGATGTCGGCCTTGGCCCCGACGTCGACGCCCTGCGTCGGCTCGTCCAGGACCAGCACGGTCGGCTTCTGGCGCATCCAGCGCGCGAGGACGACCTTCTGCTGGTTGCCGCCGGACAGCGTCGAGAGGTGGCGTTCGGGATGCGGCGGTCGCACCTTGAGCCGCTGCAGCCAGGTGGTCACCTCCGACACCTCGCGCTTGCGGTTGAGCAGCCCGCGCAGCAGGAAGTCCCCGGGGCTGACGATCGACACGTTCTCGCGCAGCGTCGACTCCAGGAACGCCGCGTTCGCGTGGCGCTCGGCCGGCACCAGCGCCAGCCCCGCCGCGACCGCCCGGTCGGGACGGTTCGCCTCGACCACCCGCCCGGCGACGGAGACGGTGCCGGTGCGCGAGGCGCCCCCGAACAGCGCCAGGGCGATCTCCTCGCGCCCCGACCCGGTGATGCCGGCGACGCCGACGATCTCCCCGGGCCGGACGTCGAGGTCGATGCCGCCGAGCACCTCGGCGGTCAGGCCGCGGACCTGCAGCACCGGCTCCCCGTCCCGCACCGCGCTCTCGGCGGGCACCAGGAACTCCTCCAGCTGCCGCCCGATCATCAGCGCGATGAGGCCGTCCTCGTCCAGCCCCTCCACCGGCCGCGTGACGACGTGGCGCCCGTCGCGCAGCACCGTCACGGTGTCGCAGAGCCGGAACACCTCGTCGAGGTGGTGGGACACGAACAGGACCGCCACGCCCCGGTCCCGGACGGCACGGACGACCTCGAAGAGCCGGTCGATCTCGGCGGCGGGCAGGTTGGCGGTGGGCTCGTCGAGGACGAGCACCCGCGGCGGGGTCGCGCGCGGCGAGAGGGCACGGGCCAGCGCGATCGCCGTCCGCTGGCTGATGACCAGGTGGCTCGTCGGCTGCCGGACGTCGAAGTCGTAGCCCAGGTCTCGCAGGGTCTGCCGGGCCAGCCGCTGCTCGCGGCGCCAGGAGATCAGCCCCATCCGGTTGCGCTCGTACCCGTGCCCCATCGCGAGGTTGTCGCAGGCATCCAGGGTCGGCACGAGCCCGAGGTCCTGGTGCACGAACCGCAGGCCCGCGTGGTCACCGGCCCCCGGCGTGCCCAGCGACAGCGGCCTGCCGTCCACGAGGACCTCGGCGCCGTCGTCCGGCTCGTGGTAGCCGGCGAGGACCTTGATCATCGTCGACTTGCCGCAGCCGTTCTGGCCGACGAGGGCGCGGACCTCCCCCGGTCGGAGCTGGAGGTCCACGTCGATCAGGGCGCGCTGGCCGGGGAAGGTCTTGGACAGCCCGCGGACCTCCAGGGCTGGCGTTGGCGACATCCGACTCCTCGAGAGCGATGGGGCACGGGGGATGAGCCGCGGGGCGACTTAGACGACACCGACTGCAGAAACTCGGCGGAACTGTAGCTTCGGTCACACGGTCCGGCCAAGAGGCTCACGGCCCCGATCTACGCCGGGGATCCAGCGGCAGAGGATCGCCTGTGACCCAGGTCTCAGGTCGGTCACAACTTGTGTCCGACTACAGAAACCCCCTTCTCTATGGCTCAGGTCACTGTTAACTTCCCGGCTGCACACGAGCCGATCCGGCCGGGCCGCCGCACCCGCGGTGCGCCGAGGGAACCGGCCGCCGGCTCCCAGGGATCCCCCGGGCAGGTGCCCATCGACCAAGGAGTCGCACCATGCGCAGCCGCAGATCCACGATCAGCACGATCATCGCCATCGCGGCCCTGACCACGGCCACGGCGTGCAGCCAGCCCAACGACGACGACGGGGGCGGCGGTGGCGGCGGGGGCGGCGGCAACGGGGGCGGGGGCAACGCGGCCGCCGAGGAGGAGGTGCAGCAGTACCTCTCGCCGCCGGAGGGCATCCCGCTGGACGAGCCGCTGGCCGCCTGCCCCGAGGAGGGCCGGACGATCGTGGTCACCGAGAACCCGCAGGCGGTGACCCGCAAGACCAACGACGGCCTGGACGCCGGCGCCGAACTGCTGGGCTGGACGGTCATCCGCGAGCCGGTCGGCACCGGCCCCGAGGACCCCCAGCGGGCCTTCGACGCGGCGCTGGACCGCAACCCCGACGCGGTCCTGGTCTCCGGCAACCCGAGCTCGACGTTCCGCTCGCAGCTCGAGCGGGCCAACGCCGCAGGCATCCCCGTCCTGATCTCGGACAACGGCGAGCCGGTCGGCGTGGACGGGACGACGTACACGATCGGCCTGGACGACTTCGCCCAGACCGGGCTCTGGGGCCGGATGAACGCGCTTTACGCGGCCTCGCAGGGCGCCGAGCACGTCCTGGTCGTCAACCTGTCCATCTACCCGATCCTCAACGCCTGGGCCGAGGGCGTCGAGGAGACGATGGCGGAGGTGGCCCCGGACACGGCGGTGACGACCATCGACCCGCAGGTCAGCGACCTGGTCGGTGGCAACATCCCGAGCCTCATCGTCAGCGAGATCCAGCGGAACCCCGACATCGACTGGGTGCTGCTGGCGCTCGGTGACATGACCACCGGCCTGGACGCGGCGCTGCGCGCGGCCTCCATCACCGACGTCAACATCGGCGGGGAGAGCGCCAGCACCGCGAACATCGAGGCGCTGCGGGGTGGCACGGAGGACGCCTGGACCGGCTTCGCCGCCGAGATCCACGGCATGTACCGCATCGACGCGCTCGCCCGGATCTTCGCCGGCGAGGACCCGACCGGGATCGAGGCGTACTCCGAGCTGCCCACCCAGCTGATCACGCCAGACAACGTCGGTGACGCCCCGCTCGACGACGAGGGGTACTACGTCGGCGTGCCGGACTACCGCGACCACTTCGAGCAGAACTGGCGGGCCAACTGCTGACCTGCTGACCGCGCAGCGGTGCCCCCGGCGTCCTCGCCGGGGGCACCGCCGCGTCCCCGGTTCGTCCCCGGGTCCTCCCGGGACCGGACGCCGACCGATCGGAGCGGAACCCGTGGGCACACCGCCGCCGGAGCACGGTCTCCGGCTCGACCCCTACGACCCGGACTTCCAGCAGTCGCCGTTCCCCACCTACGCGCGGCTGCGCCGCGAGGCGCCGGTCTTCCCGGTCCCCGGGCACGGCTGGTACGCCGTCACCCGGATGGATCTCGTGCGGGCCGCGCTGCGCGACCCGGTCACCTACGCCAACTCGGGGGTCGCCGGGCGGCGCAGCGAGCCGCCCCCGGAGGTCGCCGACGAGGTAGCCGCCCTCCGCGCCCGCGGCCATCCCTACCGGCCGGCGCTGGGACTGTCCGACCCGCCGGCGCACACCCGCTACCGCCGCCTGGTCAACCGGGCCTTCACCCCGCGGGCGCTGGCCTGGATGGAGCCCCTCGTGGAGTCCGCGGCGCGCGAGCTGGCCGCCGGCCTGCCGGACGGGCAGGTGGTGGACGTCGTCGCCGCGGTGACCCGGCCGCTGCCGGTGTGGGCCATCCTGCGCATCCTCGGCCTGTCCGACGACCGCCGCGCCGACGTCGCCCGGTGGTCCGACGCGGCCACCGCCTCGCTGGGTGCCCGGCTGGACGCGCAGCGGTGGCTGGAGGTCGAGCGGGACGTGCTGGACTTCCAGCTGGCGATGGCCGCGGAGCTGGACCAGCGGCGGGCCCGGCCGCGCGAGGACCTGCTGAGCACGCTGGTCGCCCCGGTCGAGGACGGGGAGCCGCTGGGGAACGGGGAACTGGTCTGGCTCGTGCGCGAGCTGCTGGTCGCCGGCAACGAGACGACGGCCCGGACCCTCGCCGAGATCCTGCTCCGCCTGGGCGGCGACCCGGGGACCTGGCAGCGGATCCGGCGGGACCCGGCCTGGGTCGCCCGCGTGGTCGAGGAGGGGCTGCGGCTGTCCAGCCCGGCCATGGGGATGTTCCGCCGCGTCACCCGGGACACCGAGCTCGGCGGCGTCCGGCTGCCGGAGGGCGCCACGGTGTTCCTGGTCTACGGCTCGGCCAACCGCGACGAGTCCGTGTTCCCCGACGCCGACTCCTTCGACGCCGACCGGGCCAACGCCCGCGAGCACGTCGCCTTCGGCCACGGGTTGCACGTGTGCGTCGGCGCCGGCCTGGCCCGGCTGGAGGCCGCCGCCGCGCTGCGCGCGCTGGCCGACCACGTCGACGAGCTGAGCGTGGTCGACCCCGCGGCGCTGGCGTACCTCCCCAGCTTCTTCCTGCGGGGCCTGACCTCGCTCCCGGTCACCGTGCGCCGCCGGGCCGCGACCGCTGCTCCCCCGGCGGCCGGGCCGGCGACCTGAGCGCGGTCAGATGATGGTCTCGCCGCCGTCGGCCACGAGCGTGGTGCCGGTGACGAAGCTCGCGTCGTCCGACAGCAGGAAGCAGACCGCGGCGGCCAGCTCCTCGGCGGCCGCGGTGCGCTTCTGGATGTTGCCCTGGCCGAAGACGGCGGCACCCTTCGCCAGGTCGCCCTCGCCGCGCGCCAGCAGGATCGGCTCGGTCATGCCCGACTGGGTGCGGCCGGGCGCGACGACGTTGACCCGGATCTCCGGGCCGACCTCCAGCGCCAGCTGGCGCGTGAAGCCGGCCACGGCGGCCTTCGCCGCGCCGTAGGGCGCGTTGCTGCGCTGCGCCTGCAGGGCGGCGACCGAGGCGACGTTGACGATGGACCCGCCGCCGCGCCGGCGCAGCAGCGGCAGCGCGTGCTTGCAGACCAGGAACGTGCCTCCGGCGTGGACGAGCATCATCCTGTTCCAGCGCTCCAGCGACCACTCCTCGATCGGCCCGAACTCGGCGTGCCCGCCGGCGTTGAAGACGGCGTCCACCCCGCCGAGCTGCTGCTCGGCCGCCGCGAGCGCAGCCCGCACCGACTCCTCGTCCGAGACGTCGCAGGCCAGCCCGACCGCGCCCTCCAGCTCCGCGGCGACGGCCTTGGCCCGCCCCTCGTCCAGGTCGGCGACCGCGACCCGGCCGCCCTCCGCGGTGTACCGCCGCGCCACGGCCGCCGCGATGCCGGAGCCACCACCGGTGGCGAAGAGGACCTTGCCCGAGAAGCGCATGCCGACCTCCAGCTCTTTGTTGAGACGGACTACAGGAACACCGACCCGGGCCGGCTGTCAACGGGTGGACCGACGCCTCCGGAGTTACTACGGTGTCCATCCAGTAAGTCCCAAAAGGAGGCTCCGTGGCCCCGCTCATCCGCTATCCGGTGCAGCAGCACGCCTTCGTGGTGGCCGACCTCGACGAGGCCATCCCGCGCTGGATCGAGACGACCGGCGCCGGGCCGTTCTGGGTCAGCCGCGACCACCGGGGCCGCGACCACACCTACCGCGGGCAGCCGTCGGACCACGTGCTGCACTACGCCTTCGCCGGCACCGGCCCGACGCACGTGCAGCTGATCCAGCAGGACGACGACACCCCCTCGATCTACCGCGAGGTGTTCGACGTCGGCGAGGAGGGCTTCCACCACGTCGCCGTCCTCGTCCCCGAGGCGGAGATGCCCGCCGAGGTGGCGCGCTTCGAGGCAGCCGGGTTCGAGGTCGCCGACACCCTGTGGTCCTACGTGCCGGTCGCCTACATCGACTGCCGCGCCGCGATCGGCTGCTTCGTCGAGCTGCACGGGGAGAACCAGGAGATCCGCGACCTGTTCGCCCTCTTCCGGGACTCGCACGCCGAGTGGGACGGCGTCACCGATCCCGTGCGCGTCCGCAGCCGCACCTCGTCGGCCTGAGCACGTCCCCCTCCCTCGTCGAGATCTGCACACTCGTCGCCATCGGGGCCCGACGGCGACGAGTGTGCAGATCTCGCGGAGTCAGGGCACGGACAGCAGCCGGCGGGTGGCGGCGGCCAGGTGGCCGATCCAGCCGGCCGGGTCGGTCCGCGCCGCGGGGTGGGGCACCTCCAGGCTGATCGGCGCCGTGGGCGGGCAGTGCCGCAGCACCTCGGCCAGCGGCAGCACCCCCTCCCCCGGCGCCAGCCGGTGCGCCACGGCCTCGGCGACCGCGGCGCGCAGCCCGTCGGCGTCCCGGGCGGCGGGGGCGGCCGAGGCCGCGTCGCACAGCTGCACGTACGGGAGGCGGGCCGGGCCGAGGGCGGCCAGGTCGGCGGGGACGGCGCCGGCGCGGGCCAGGTGCAGGGCGTCGACCAGCACGCCCGCGTCGTCGACCCCCGCCGCCTCGAGCAGCGCGAGGGCCTCGGCCGGCGTGCGCACCTGCGAGAAGACCATCGTCTCCACCACGCAGCGCAGCCCGTGGGCGCGGGCGAGGGCGCCCAGGTCGGCGAACACGCCCGCCCGCCGGTCCGGCTCGGGGTCCTCCACGGCGGTGAGCAGGAACCGGGCCCCCAGGTCCGCGCCGACCGCCAGCAGCGGTTCGGCCTCGGCCGCCGCCGTGCCGGGCCGCACGCGGAACACCTCGACGTCGAGCACGCCCAGCCCGGTGCCGGCCAGGGCCGCGGCGGTCGCCCGGCGCAGGCCGGCGCAGGCCGGCGTCGCCGATCAGGTCGAACCCGGTGCCGTCGCTGGCGGGGACCAGGCGCAGCGCACCGACCAGGTCGAACCCGGCTGCCGCCGCGTACCGCACGAGGTCCGGCGGCGGCACGTGCAGCGCGCTCAGCGAGGCCAGCGACAGCGGCCGCCCCGGCTCCGGGTTCCCCGACACCGGGCTAGCGTGGCACCTCGTGGAGATCCTCGTCGTCGGCACCATCGAGGTCCCGCCCGACCAGCGGGCCGAACTGCTCGAGGCCCTCGCGCCCCTGGTGCGGCGGACCCGCGAGCAGGAGCCGGGCTGCCTCGCCTACGCGTTCACCCCGGACACCGTCGACCCGGGCTGCATCCAGGTGCTCGAGCACTGGCGGGACGAGGCGTCGCTGGCCGCGCACTTCGCGCACCCCAACTTCGCGGCGAGCAAGGAGGTGCTCGGCCGGCGTCGGTCGGGCGCGTCCGCGATCGCCAAGCACCGCGTCGACCGCAGCGGGCCGGTGCGCGACGACACGGGCCGCTACCGGGCCGACTTCGCCGGCCCGGCCGTCTAGGGCCACCTCGCCGGCGCCGGTCACCGGGCCAGGTAGCCGCCGTCGACGGCGAGCGCGTGCCCCGTGGTGAAGGACGACTCCTCCGAGCTCAGCCACAGCACCGCCCGGGCGATCTCCGCGGTCGACCCGAAGCGGCCGAACAGGCTCAGCCGGCCGGCGACCTCCTGCGGGTCCCGCCCGCGCGCGGCGATGGCGCCCATCAGCATCGGCGTCTCGATGGCCCCCGGGCACACCGCGTTGACCCGGATGCCGTCGGCGGCGTGGTCCACCGCGCCCGCCCGGGTCAGCCCGAGGACGCCGTGCTTGCTGGCGGTGTAGGCGGCCTGGTGCGGCTGCGGGCGGAAGGAGTTGGTGGAGGCGATGTTGACCACCGTCCCGCCGCGACCCTGCGCGCGCATGGCCAGGATCTCGTTCCTCATGCAGAGGAAGACCGAGCGGAGGTTGACCGCGAGCATGCGGTCGAAGGTCTCCTCGTCGCAGTCGGCGAGCGGCCGGGTCTCGTTCTCGATGGCGGCGGCGTTGACCGCGTGGTCGAGGCCGCCGAACTCGCGGACCGCCGCGGCGACCACGGCGCGCACGTCGCCGCTGCTGGAGACGTCGGTGCGGCGGAACACCGCACGCCCGCCCTTGTCGGTGATCTCGGTGGCGGTCCGCTCGCCGCCCTCCACGGCGACGTCGGCGACGACGACCGCGGCGCCCTCCTCGGCGAACCCCAGGGCGGCCGCCCGGCCCATGCCGCTCGCCGCCCCGGTGACGAGGGCGACCCGGCCGTCGAAGCGCCCCATCAGGCCGACCCGGCCGAGGCGTCGACCCGGTCCCGGGAGGTCTGCCGGGCCGCGTGCCGGCCGGCGAGGAAGCCGAACACCATCGCCGGGCCGAGGGTGCCGCCGGCTCCGCCGTAGGTCATCCCCAGCACCGAGGCCATGACGTTGCCGGCGGCGTACAGCCCACCGATGGGGCGCCCGTCGACGTCGAGCACCTGCGCGTCGACGTCGGTGCGCGGGCCGCCCTTGGTGCCCAGGCAGCCGCTGTAGACGCGCACCGCGTAGAAGGGCGCGGTGTCCAGCGGGCCGAGCGTGGACTCGGGGCCGTCGCCCAGGGTGCTGTCGCCCCACCAGCGGTCGTGCAGGCTCTCGCCGCGCCGGAAGTCGGGGTCGTGCCCCTCGGCGACGTGCGCGTTCCAGCGCTCGACGGTCTCCTGCAGCGCGTCGGCCGGGACGTCGATCCGCGCCGCGAGGGTGGCCAGGTCGGGCGCCTCGACCATCCACTCGGGGGTGGGCCGGCCGGCGCCGGACCGGAACCCCGCCAGCCCGTAGCGCCGGAGGTAGTGGTCGTCGACGACCAGCCAGGCCGGGTGGTTGACGTAGTCGAACTCGGTCACGTCGAGCACGTGGAAGGCGGCGCCGAGGGCGTTGTAGTTGGCCGCCTCGTCGGCGAAGCGGCGGCCTTTACGGTTCACCATGATGCTGTGCGGGCGGCTGCGCTCGCCGTTGACCTGCCACCCGGCGACGGTGCCGTCGGGCATGGGGACGTCGATGATCGGTACCCACCAGGCCTCGCGCATGTTGCCCAGCCCGGCGCCGAGCCGCATCACCATCTTGAGGCCGTCGCCGGTGTTGGTGGGGACGGCGGCCGTGCGCTCCAGCGGCCCGCGGATGAAGGTGCTCACCAGGTCGCGGTCCCACTCGAAGCCGCCGGTGGCCAGCACCACCCCGCCGCGGACGCCGACGGTGCGGCGTCCCTCGGCGGTCTCCAGCACCACGCCGGTGACCCGGCCGTCCTCCCGGACCAGCTCCACGGCGCGGGCGCCGGTGACCGGCTCGATGCCGCGGTCCAGGCATCCCTTGAGCAGGGCACCGACCAGCCCCTGCCCTGCGCCGCGCTCGTCGCGGACCTTCCGCCGCTCCATCTCCTCGGCGGGCACGCCGCCGGGCGCGCCGCGGCCCAGCGACGTCTCGCTCATCAGGATGTTCCCCGAGATCTGCGGCCCGACGGTGACGCGGTGCTGCCACGGGCCGAGGTCGGCGAAGGGGAACAGCGGGCACTCCATCGACCGCCCGCCGCGGCGGGCCGCGCCGGGGTGCTCCGGGTGGTAGTCCGGGAAGTCCTCGATGATCCGGAAGCGGGCCGGCGTCCGCTCCTCCAGGTACCGGATCACCTCCGGCCCGGCGTCGACGTAGGCCTCGGCGAGCCGGTCGTCGATCAGGCCGTGCGACATCGAGCGCAGGTAGGTGAGCACGTCCTCGCGGCGGTCCTGCAGGCCCAGCTCGGCCATGTGCGGGTTCTGCGGGATCCAGACCATCCCGCCGGACCATGCGCTGGTGCCGCCGACCCGCTCGGCCTTCTCGAACACGGCGACGCGCGCGCCCGCGTCGTGCGCCGCGATCGCCGCCGTCAGGCCCGCCGCGCCGGTGCCGAGCACCACCACGTCGTAGGTGTCCACGTCGTCCCCTCCTCTGGCCGGCCGGGACGGCCGGGTCCACGTCAGCTGACTGCGAACGCAGCCGGGCTCACTGCGCCGTGTAGCGGTCCTCCACCGTGCGGCCGCCGTCGCGGCCACCGCCGACCAGCAGGTTCTGCCCGGTGACCCAGGACGCGGCGGGGCTGGCCAGGTACAGGACGGCCGCGGCCATGTCCTCCGGGGTGCCCATCCGGCCCAGCGGCACCGTCGCCGTCAGCCGCGGCAGGTCGTCCTCGGTCAGCCGCAGCGCCTCGAAGAAGGTCTCGGTCGGCACCATGCCCGGCGAGACGGCGTTGACGCGCACCCCCGCCGGAGCCAGCTCCGCGGCGAGGGTGGCGGTCAGGTTGAGGACGGCGGCCTTCGCCGCGCCGTAGGCACCGGTGCCGGGCGCGGCCCGCATACCCGCGCCGGACGCGATGTTCACGATCGCGCCGCCCCGCGGCAGCCGCCCCGCCGCCGCCCGGACGCAGGCGAGGAGGGCGACGAGGTTGAGCTCCAGCATGTCGCGCAACTGCTGGTCGGACGTGGCCGCCAGCGGGCGCACCGACGGGTCGTCGGTCCCGCCGGCGTTGTTCACCCACACGTCCAGCCGGCCGAGCTCCGCCGCCGCGGCGGCGGCCAGCCGCTCGGGAGTGTCCCCGCGCAGGTCGCCGGGCACCTCCAGGGCCCGCCGTCCGCGGGCGCGGACCTCCTCCGCCACCGCCGCCACCTCGTGCGCCCGGCGTGCGGTCACCACGACGTCGGCACCGGCGTCGGCCAGGGCCAGCGCGGTGGCGCGCCCGATCCCCCGGCCCGAGCCGGTCACGACCGCCACCCGGCCGTCGAGCCGGAAGAGCTCGAGGATCGACACGGCCTACTCCCCGGCCGCCAGCCACCGGTCGTACAGCGTGTGGAAGTGCCGGATCTTGCTCTCCTGGTACACGCCGAAGGACAGGCCGGGCTTGCGGGTGGCCTTCAGGCCCTTCTGCACGGCCTCCAGGTTGAACTCGTCCTGGTCGAAGACCCGGGCCAGCGAGCCGAGCTCCTCGACCGCGCTGCGCCAGGGCTCGTCGGGCCCCAGCCGCCGCTCCGGCGCCGGCGCCGGCCGCTCACCGGTGAAGGGGGCCAGCAGGAGGACCTCCATGATGCAGCTCTCGTGGTCGTCGCCGTTGGGCCGCCACCGGTAGGTGATCTGGTTGTAGCCGCCCCACGGGTGCATGTTGGGGAAGACGCTGAGGTAGTGGCTGTCGACCAGCTCGGCGTCGGACAGCTCCTCCGCGGCCTCGCCGAGGACCGGGCGCAGCGAGCGGCGCGCGGACTCGGCCAGCGTCTGGCGCGCCGTCCAGCCGTCGGGCACCTCGAGCATCGGCGGGTCGTCGAGGCGCTGGTCGATCTGCGAGTTGAGCCGCTCCTGCTCGGTGGGGTCCCACGGCAGGTACGGGCTGGGCACGCCGCGCGGCGAGATCGCCCGTGACACGTTGCCGAAGACGTCGTACTGCGAGTTCGCATCCCCGAAGCCCGGCAGCAGCTGCGGATGCGTGGTGATCACGTGGTAGGACTCCATGAAGGCCTCCTGCGCGACCTTCCAGTTGGTCCGGATCACCTTGGACACGTGCACCCGGGTGTAGCGCTGCTCCAGCGGCCAGCGCTCGAACAGCGCGTCCATGTCGCCGATGAAGTCCTCGAGCGGCCCGCAGTCGGGGTCGGGGTTGACGAAGACGAACCCGCCCCAGGTGCCCACCCGGATCTCCGGCAGCCCGAAGGACTCCGGGCGGACCTGCGGGAAGTCCCAGGCGCTGGGGACCCGCTTGAGCTTGCCCGACAGCGACCAGCAGAAGCCGTGGAACGCGCACTCCAGCTCCTCGACCCGCCCCGGCCCGTCGCGCAGCGCGCGGCCGCGGTGCAGGCAGGCGTTGACGAAGGCCCTGATCCCGCCGGCGCCGGGCGCCGCCCGGACCAGCAGGTAGGACTTGTCGGCGATGTCGTAGACCTGGGTGTCGCCGACCTCGGCGAGCACCTCCTCGCGGCAGGCCATCTGCCACACCCGCGACCACAGGTGCCGCTTCTCCCGCTCGTGCCAGGCGCGGTCCAGGTAGCGGTCGATCGAGACGTCGTCCTCGCCGAAGTAGCCGGGCTCGTCGCGGCGCAGCAGCGGCGGCACCGGCTTGCTGTCGCGGTCCAGCAGCTCCTGGTAGGTCGGCCCGTTGCCCCGGAAACCGGTGCGGGCGCGGATGTCCGGCTCAGCCGTCACGAGAAGGTCTCCTCGGTCTCGAACCGGCGGCTGCGGCTGCCCGCGCCACCGGGGTGCTTGCCTCCGCTGACGATCCACCGGCACAGCTCCGGATCGGCCCGGCGCAGGTCACCGGCCACCCAGGTACCGTCCCGGTCGAAACGGCCCTGCCGGCCGTCACGCGCGGTGACCAGCACCGGGCCGTGGTCGTCGGGAGCCCACTCGTAGACCGCGCGTGACAGCGCGTGCTGGATCTTGCGCATCGACCCTCCAGAGGGCGGCGAACCGGAGCGCCGACCGCTCGTGCCGCGCAGCGCTACTTACTGCTGTCCGTGCACAGTAAGACCGGATGCCCGGCCGGGTCCAGCGCCATCGACAGCGACCCCGGCACTTTGTACATTGGGACTCCAGTTACTCAGGCCGGGACGACGGGTCCGCCGGCACGGGTGGAGGGGATCGAGACACCGTGACCATCGCCGAGGAGCCCGGCCGGACCAGGACGCCGGGGTTGAGCTGGTACGACCTCGTGCTGGAGGACGAGCGGCCGGTTCCCGACCACCTGCGCGCCCGGTCCCCGTACACCGCCCGCACCCAGTACGTCCCCGTCGAGCGCTACACCAGCCGCGCCTGGCACGAGGCCGAGCGCCGGTACCTGTGGCGGCGGGTGTGGCAGATGGCCTGCCGCGAGGAGCACCTGCCCGAGGTCGGCAGCTACGTCGTCTACGACATCGCCGGCGACTCCTACCTGGTGGTCCGCTCCCGCGACGGCGAGATCAGGGCCTACGTCAACGCGTGCCTGCACCGCGGCCGGGCGCTCAAGGACTACGACGGGCGGTGCAGCGAGTTCCGCTGCTCGTTCCACGGGTTCACCTGGAAGCTCGACGGGACGCTGCGCCACATGCCAGGAGCCCGGGAGTTCCCCGACGTCGAGGCCGACCGGGAGGCCTGGCGGCTGCCGGAGGCCCGGGTCGGCACCTGGGGCGGGTTCGTCTTCATCAACCCCGACCCCGACTGCGAGCCGCTCGAGCAGTTCCTCGGCACCCTGCCCGAGCACTTCGCCCTGTGGGACTTCGAGCACCGCTACCTGCAGGCCCACGTGGCCAAGAAGGTCCGGTGCAACTGGAAGGTCGCGCAGGAGGCGTTCGACGAGGGTCTGCACCTGGGCGCCACGCACCCGCAGTCGGCGCCTTACGTGGGCGACGGCAACAGCGCGGTCGACGTCTACGGCAACTACGCCCGGCAGATCAGCCCGTCCGGCACACCCATCGACGACATGCCGGTGGACCCGTCCGAGCGCGACATCCTGGCCCGCATGCTCGACGTCCGCGAGGGCGAGGAGCTGCCGATCCCCTTCTCCCAGCGGACGACGGCGCGCGACAGCATGGCCCGCGCGGGTCGCGAGCGCTGGCGCCAGGTGCTGGGCGAGGAGGCCGAGGAGATCTCCGACGGCGAGCTGCTCGACCACTGGAACTACGCACTGTTCCCCAACCTGCACCCGTGGGGCGGGTACAACCGGATCGTCTACCGCTTCCGCCCGCACGGCGACCGGCACGACGAGTGCATCTTCGAGGTCATGTTCCTGACCCCCTACCGGGGCGAGCGGCCTCCCCCGGCGCCCATCACCTGGCTCGACTTCGAGGACTCCTGGACCCGGGCCACGGAGCTGCAGACCCTCGCCCTGGTGATGGAGCAGGACACCTTCAACATGGAAGCCGTCCAGCGCGGGCTGCAGACGACCCGTCGCCCGCACACGATCACCTCCGACTTCCAGGAGGACGTCATCTCGTGGCGGCACGACCTGCTCACCGAGTGGGTGGAGAAGCCCGCGGCCGAGGAGGGCCGGTGATGGAACCGCAGGGCGGGATCCGCCACCCGCTCAACCCCCGCGCCCTCTACACCCCCGACGACGGCGGCACGGTCCGGGTCACCATGGGCACCCGGTGGGGCCGGTTCCACGGGGACGGCCGCTGGATCGAGGGACCGCTCTTCGAGGCCGACCCCGAGCTGTGCCTGTGGGTGGCCGCACCGCGGCCGACGGGGCACCACCGGATCAGCCGGCTCATGGACATGCCGGCCGAACGCTGACGGTGCCGGCGTCCGCGGAGCTCGTGCACGCCGGAGGGGACCTCCTCGGCGAGTGCCCGGTCTGGGACGACCGGACCGGGCTGCTGCACCGGGTCGACGCGCTCGCCGGCACGGTGATCAGCCTGGACCCCGGCACCGGCGCCGAGCGCCGGGTGGAGCTGGGCGTACACGTGGGCAGCCTGGTGCTGCGGGCGGACGGCCGGGGGGTGCTCGTCGCCGCCGGCGACGGGTTCGGCGCCCTCGACCCGTCGACCGGCACGTACCGGCCGCTGGCCGACGTGCTGCGCGGCGACCCGGCGGTGCTGATGAACGACGGCGCCTGCGACCCCGCGGGCCGCTTCCTCGCCGGCACCATGTCCCGGGACGCGACGCCCGGCCGCGGCGCGCTCTACGGCTTCCGGCCACCGGACCGGGCCGAACCCGTGCTCTCCGGGGTCGGCATCAGCAACGGCCTGGCCTGGGACTCCACCGGTTCGGCGCTGTACTTCGTCGACACGCTGCTGCGGCGGGTGGACCGGCTCGGCTACGACGTCGGCACCGGTGCGGTGACCGACCGGCGGCCGGCCGTCGACCTGAGCGGGTACCCGGGGCTGCCCGACGGCATGACCATCGACGCCGAGGACTGCCTGTGGGTGGCCTTCTGGCGCGGCGGGGCGGTCCGCCGCTTCAGCCCCGCCGGCGAGCTCCTCCAGGAGGTCGTCGTCCCGGTGCTGCGCACCACCAGCTGCTGCCTGGGCGGCCCCGACCTGCGCGACCTGTACGTCACCACCGCACGCCGAGGCATCCGGGCCGCCCCGGACGCGGTCGAGGACCTGGCCGGCGGGGTGTTCCGGTGCCGCGTGGCCGTACCCGGCGTACCGGAGCACCGCTGGACCGGCAGCTGACCGGTCTCCGCCCCGGCTTTCTGTAGACGGCTTCCAGAAACCCTCGTAGCATCCGGCCACCGACCGAGGGAGACGCAGGCGGATGGACGGCACGGCGGCGCTGGACGACATCGGCTGGGTCCTGTGGTCGGGCACCGTCGGCCTGGAGAGCCCCATCCCCCCGCGCCTGGAGGCGGCCCGGGCCGGCGGCTACACCCGGCTGTCGGTGAGCACCCTCGACGTCGCCCGGGCCGCGGAGGCCGGCACGCCGCCGGCCGAGCTCGGCCGGCGGATCAGGGACGCCGGGCTCGAGGTGGTGCTGGACCCGGTGATGAACTGGTACGACGGGCCCCCGCGCAGCTCCCGCTTCGCCCGCTTCGGCGTCGAGGAGGCGCTGACGATGGCCGAGCAGCTGCAGGCGGTCACGATCACCTTCGTCGGCCAGGCGAGCAGCCACCTCACCCCGGAGGAGATCGCCGGGCCGTTCGGCGCCGCCTGCGACCGCATCGCCGGCTTCGGCGCGCAGGCGCACCTCGAGTTCATCCCGATGACGGCGATCCCGGACCTGTCGACCGCCTGGAGCGTCGTCCGGGCCGCCGACCGGCCCAACGGCGGCCTGCTGTTCGACACCTGGCACTTCTACCGCGGCGACCCCGACTTCGACGTTCTCGCTGAGGTGCCCGGGGAGCGGGTGCTCGCCGTCCAGATCGACGACGCGGCGGCCGAGGTCCACGGCACGCTGGACCAGGACACCCAGAACCGCCTGCTGCCCGGCGACGGCGCGCTCGACCTCGAGCGGGCGGTCCGGGAGCTGGACCGCATCGGCGCCCTGCGCTGGGTGGGCCCGGAGGTCATCTCCCCCGCGACCGCCGCGATGCCGGCGGTCGAGGCCGCCCGGGTGGCCGGCGACCGGGTCCGCGAGCTGATCGGCCGGGTGCGGTCGGGAGCGCGGGCATGAGCCCCGACCGGGACGTCGACGTCCTCGTGGTCGGCTCCGGCGCGGCCGGGCTGGCTGCCGCCCTGTCGGCACGGGAGAACGGCGCGGGCCGCGTGCTCGTCGCCGAGGCCGAGGGCGTGGTCGGGGGGTCGAGCCGGCTGTCCGGCGGCCTGACCATGGGCGCCGGCACCCGCTACCAGCGGGCGCTGGGCATCGCCGACGACGCCGGCTCGCTCTTCTCCGACTACATGACGCTCAACCACTGGGACGTCGAGGCCGGGGTCGCGCGGCGGCTGGCCGACCTCGCCGGGCCGACCGTGGAGTGGCTGGGCGACCTGGGCGTCGAGTTCCACGACCAGCTGGTCTACGGCGGCGACGAGCGGGTGCCCCGGGTGCACGTGCCGATCGGCCGCGGCCAGGCCGTCGTCGACGTCCTGCACCGGGCCTGCCGGCAGGCCGGGGTCGAGGTCGCGCTGGGCCGGCGGGTCGACCGGCTGCTGGTGGAGGACGGCGCGGTGACCGGCATCGCCGTCGGCGCCGACACCATCACCGCCGGGGCGGTGGTGCTCGCCACCGGCGGCTTCGGCGACGACCCGGACCGGCTCGCAGCCCACTACCCGTCGGCGGCGGCGACCGGGTGCGCCTGGTACATCGGCGCCCCCGGGTCGCGCGGGGACGCCCTCGACCTCGCCGACCAGGTCGGCGCCCAGGTCCTCGGTCACGACCGCGGGCTGCGGCTGCTGCACGCCGGCTTCGCGCCGATCTACGAAGCCTACCTGCCCGGCTGGATCGTGATCGTGAACCGCGAGGGCCGGCGGTTCTTCGACGAGACCGCGCCCTACGGCATCACCGACGGCCTGCTGCGCGCGCAGGGCGACGTCGCCTACGCCGTCTTCGACGACGCCACGCTGATCGCGGCGACCGCCGCCGGGGTCGCCCGCTACAAGCAGAAGATCCCCGGGTCGACCAAGAGGCAGAGCCCGCACTGGAACGCCGACGTGGTCGAGCAGATGGTGGCCGCCGGCAAGGTGCACCGCACGGACACGACCGCGGAGCTCGCCGAGGCCCTCGGCCTCCCGGTCGACGCCTTCGAGGGCAGCGTGGCCCGGCACAACGAGCAGGTCGCCGCCGGCGAGGACAGCGACTACCTCAAGGACCCGGGGTTCCTCGAGCCGATCGCCACCCCGCCCTTCTACGGCGCCGAGATCCGCCCGGCGACCGTGTGCTTCACCGCCTGCGGACCGCGCATCGACCGGGACGCGCGGGTGCTGGACCGGGCCGGTCGACCGGTGCCGGGCCTGTTCGCCGCCGGCGAGTGCACCGGTGGCGTGATCGGCCCGGCCTACGTCGGCAGCGGCAACTCCTACGCCAACTGCGTCGTCTTCGGCCGGGTCGCCGGCGCCGCCGCCGCTGCCCTCGTCCCGGCAGGCGCCGGTGGGTGAGGTCACCGCCGCGCTGATCACCGGCCGGGAGGCGCTGGAGTACCGCGGCTTCCCCCGGACCCCGCCGCCGGAGGGGTGCGTCTCGGTCGAGATCTCGCTGTGCGGGATCTGCGGCACCGACGTCGCCTCCTGGCGCACCGGGCACCTGCACAGCCCGGCCGTCTGCGGGCACGAGTGGGTCGGCGTCCTCGGCGCGGTCGGTCCCGGGGTCGCGGGTCTCGCGGAGGGCGACCGCGTCGTCGTCGCTGTCCCGCCGGCCTGCGGCCGCTGCCCGGAGTGCCGGACGGGCCTGGCCGAGCACTGCCGCACGACGTCGGCGGTGGCGCGCGGCAGGAGCGAGCTCGCCCCGCCGCACGGCGGGTTCGCGCCCAGCCTCACCGTCGAGGCCGGACGGGTGGTCCCGGCCCACCCGGACCTGCGCGACGAGGAGGCGGCGCAGGTGGAACCGGCCGCGGTGGCCCTCCACGGCGTGCGCCGGTCGCGGATCACCCCCGGGGACACCGTCGTCGTGCAGGGCGCCGGTCCCATCGGGCTTCTCGCCCTCCAGTTCGCCCGCGCCGCCGGCGCCGGTGAGGTGCTCGTCGTCGAACCGGCGGGGGCCCGGCGGCGGCTGGCGCTCGAGCTCGGCGCCTCGGCCGCGGTGCTGCCCGAGGAGGCCCCCGACACCGTGCGGGAGCGCACCCGCGGCCTCGGCGCCGACGTCGTCCTGGAGTGCGCGGGCGTCCCGGCGCTGCTGCAGACGGCCGCCGACCTGGCCCGCACCGGCGGCGTCGTCGGCCTGCTCAGCTTCCTGTCCCGGCCGGCCGCCGTCGACGGCGCGCGCTGGCTGGCCAGGGAGCTCACGCTGGTCGCCTCGAATGCCTTCACCCACGAGGACGTCCGCCGCAGCATGGCGTTCCTCGCCGACGGCAGGGTGCGCGTCGCGCCGCTGCACAGCCGCACCGTCGCCCTCGACGACCTCGAGCCCGCGCTGCGGGCGCTGGCCGCCGGAACGTCCGACGACGTCAAGGTCCTCGTCGACCCCCGCCCCCGGAGCCGCTGACCCATGACCCACCCAGGACCGGACGGCTGGCCCGGGACCGACGACGTGCTGCAGATCCACCAGCTGCTGGCGTACTACGGGCACGTCCTCGACGACCGGGACTGGGCCGCGCTGCCCGAGGTCTTCACCCCCGACGCCGTGCTGGACTACACGCGGGCGGGCGCTCCGGCGGTGCTGCACGGGCTGGAGGAGGTGCGCGCCTTCTTCGCCGGGGCCAACCACCCCTCGGCGCACCACACCACCAACGTCGTCGTGGTCCGGCGCGGCGGCCGGGTCCTCGTGCGCAGCAAGTTCTTCGTGCCCTACACCCGCGACACGCACGTCCCCACGCGGTGGTACGGCGGCACGTACGACGACGTCGCCGTGCCGACCCCGGCGGGCTGGCGGCTGGCCGCCCGCACCTGCATCGGCCGGTGGCAGCTCACTCCCGACCAGGGGCCCGTCCCCGAGCACCGGCGGACCTGGTGACCGGCCGTGGATGACCTGGCCGGACGGGTGGCGGTCGTCACCGGGGCGGCGAGCGGTCTCGGCCGCGCGATGGCCGAGCGGTTCGCCGCCGAGGGCATGCGCGTCGT
Organism: Trujillonella humicola; assembly: GCF_046233715.1. Classification (NCBI taxonomy): domain Bacteria; kingdom Bacillati; phylum Actinomycetota; class Actinomycetes; order Geodermatophilales; family Geodermatophilaceae; genus Trujillonella; species Trujillonella humicola. The sequence goes on from NZ_JBJNRJ010000008.1 coordinate 80,474, forward strand.
GCTCTCCGACATCGACCGGCCCGGGCTGGACGCGGTGGCCGGGCAGCTGGCGGCAGCCGGGGCGCAGGTGCACGCGGTCCCGGCCGACGTCTCCGCCGCCGGCGACGTCGACCACCTGGCCGAGGAGTCGTTCGCCCGGTTCGGCGCGGTGCACCTGCTGTGCAACAACGCCGGCGTGGTGAAGAGCGCGCGTCCCTGGGCGCTCACCGTCGACGACTGGCGGTGGGTGCTCGGCGTCGACCTGTGGAGCGTCGTCCACGGCATCCGGGCCTTCGTCCCCCGCATGCTCGCCCAGGGCGGCCGCGCCCACGTGGTCAACACCGCCTCGATGACCGGCCTGCTGCCGATGCCGCGGCTGGCCGCCTACTCCACGGCGAAGGCCGGCGTGGTGGCGCTCTCGGAGTCCCTGCAGCACGACCTGGACGCCGAGGGTGCCGACATCGGCGTCTCCGTCTTCTGCCCCGGCTTCGTCGCCACCCGGATCACCGACAGCGCCCGCAACCGGCCGGCGTCGCTGGGCGACACCGCACCGGCGACCGGACCGCGGACGGTGTCGGGCGTGCAGCCGACCCTCACGGCCGAGGAGGCCGCCGGGCAGGTGCTCGACGCCGTGCGCGCCCGGCGGTTCTGGATCCTGACCCACCCCGGCTACGCGCCGGTCGTCGCCGACCGGGCCGCGCGCATCGGCACCGGCGAGCGCCCCGCCCGCCCACCGGTGTGGTGAGGGACGGTGTGGTGAGGGGCGAGGGGCGGATGGGGCGCGGAGCGGCCACCGGCGGCCGCGCCCGCCGCGTCGACCTGCCGCCGCCGTGAACCGCCGTTAATGTCGCCTGTGGCCCCGGTCACTCCGGCACCGGGCCGATGCGAAGGCAGGCCGATGCTCTACAACGCCTACGAGCTGCACCGGCGGGCGGTCCGGCCGGTCCGGATGACCTCGGCGCTCACCGCGCGGGCCGTGGGCGCGCTGCCGGCCCCGCTCGCGGGGCTCCCCGGCGCCCGGCGCTTGCGGGCGGCCTGCGACATCGTCGCCCGGGCCCGGCCCACCCACCGGTGCCCCGAGTGGGGCATCGACACGGTGTCCGTCGGAGGCCGTGAGGTCCGGGTCCGCCGCGAGCCGGAGTTCGCGACCCCCTTCGCGACCCTGCAGCACTTCGCCCGGCCCGCGGTCCAGGGGCAGCCCCGTGTCCTGGTCGTCGGGCCGATGTCCGGGCACTTCACCACGCTGCTGCGCCCGACGATCCGCACCCTGCTGCGGGACCACGACGTCTTCGTCCTCGACTGGCACAACGCCCGCGACATCCCGCTCGAGCACGGGGCCTTCGGGCTCGACGAGTACATCGAGCACGTGATGCAGGCGCTGCGGCACCTGGGCCCGGACACCCACGTGGTGGCGGTGTGCCAGCCCGCCGTCCCGGTGCTGGCCGCGGTGTCCCTGCTGGCCGCCGAGGACGACCCCGCGCAACCGGCCAGCCTCACGCTGATCGCCGGGCCGGTCGACACGCGGGTCAACCCGGGGCCGGTCAACGAGCTCGCCGCCAAGCGGCCGCTGTCGTTCTTCGAGCGCTGGGTGGTCGACACCGTGCCGGCGCGGCACGCCGGCGCGGGCCGCCGGGTCTACCCCGGCGTGGTGCAGCTGGCGGCCTTCATGTCGATGAACCCCAAGCGGCACCTCACCGCGCACCTGGGGATGTACCGCGCCCTCGTGTCCGGGGAGACGGTGGCGGCCGAGACCACCCGCGCCTTCTACGACGAGTACGGCGCGGTGATGGACGTGCCGGCCGAGTTCTACCTGGAGACGCTCCAGCGGATCTTCATGGAGGACCACCTGCCGACCGGCCGGTTCACCTGGCGCGGGCAGCGGGTCGACCCGGCGGCGATCACCCGGACCGCACTGCTCACCATCGAGGGCGCCCGCGACGACATGTGCACCCCCGGCCAGACCGCCGCCGCCCACGACCTGTGCACCGGCATCCCCGCCGACCGCCGGCGCACCCACCTGCAGGAGGGCGTCGGGCACTACGGGGTCTTCAGCGGCTCCCGCTGGGAGGCCGAGATCTACCCGGTGCTGCGGGACTTCGTGGCGGCCAGCGCCGCCGTCCCCGCGACCGCCTGAGACCGGGCACCGCGCCGCCGGTCAGCCGGCGGCGCGGTGGGCCGCGGCCAGGTCGCGGAGGAAGCCCGGGGCGCCCGCGGGGTCGGGGCACCAGCCCATCAGCGAGACGAACAGGTCGGTGCCCCCGGCCGCCAGCAGGCCGGCGGCCCCGGCCAGCGAGGCGGCGAGGTCGACCCTGCCCGCCCCGTCGCGCACGGCCTCCGGCGTCACCCGGACGCGCACCGAGGCCGGGTCCCGGCCGGCCGCCACCAGCGCCGCCCGCAGGCGTCGCACCCCGGCGGCGACGTCGTCGGGCCGGTCGACCGGTGCGGGGATCCAGCCGCTCCCCCACCGGACGATCCGGGTCAGGTTGCGCTCGGTGAGCCGGCCCCCGATCCAGAACGGCACCCCGCCGGGGCGCACCGGGCGGGGGTGGCAGTGGATGCCCTCGAGCGTCACCGTCTCCGCGTCGAGGGTCACCGGGCCGCCGGTCCACAGCTCCCGGCAGGCGGCCAGCTGGTCGTCGAGGACGCGGTGGCGCCGGTCCCAGTCCGCGCCGAGGGCCCGGTACTCCTCCTCCTGCCAGCCGGTGCCGATCCCGAGCACCAGCCGTCCGCCGCAGAGCTGGTCGAGCGTCGCGGCGGTCTTGGCCAGCAGGGCGGCCGGCCGCAGCGGGGACACCAGCACCGCGGTGGCCAGCTCCACCCGCTCGGTGACGCCGCCGACCGCCGCCAGCACGGTCAGCGGCTCCAGCCAGGGAGCGTGCGGCCCGCCGGGGAAGCGGCCGTAGGGGTAGGCCTCCACCCGCGACCCCATGACGACGTGGTCGACGACCGAGACGCCGTCCAGCCCGGCCTCCTCCACGGCGGCGGCGAGGTCGAGCAGGGTCCGCCACGGCCGCTCGCCCAGGTAGGAGCCGTAGTTGGGCAGGCCCACGGTCAACGGCGGCACGGCGGCTCCTCTGCTCGCGACGTCCCCTGCCCGGTCAGCGACCGGCGGAGTCCCATCCCCCGACGATCCGGTGCTCGTGCTCCAGGCGGGCGGCCAGCACCGCCTCGCCGTCCCGGACCAGGTCCTCCCGGCCCGCGGCGAGGGCCGCCTCCAGGGCCGCCGACAGGACGTCCCCGGCCCGGCAGTACACCTCGGTGACGTCGTCGAGGTGCAGGCCGGCGTGCGGTCCGGCCGCCAGCTCGGCGAGCGCGGCCTGCAGCGCGCCGTCCGCGGTGACGGCCTCGACCGCACCGGCGTACGCCTGGATCGCGGCGGTCTCCTCGCGCATCCAGGCGATCTCGTGCGCCGCCCGGACCGCCGCGTTGCGCAGCACCTTCTCCAGCATGACCAGCCGGACGACGGTGGTCTCGTCGGCCACCTCGGGGAGGACGTCGGCCAGCACCCGGCAGCAGTCGAGCAGCACCTGCTCGGTGGTCGGCCGCCCGATCACGACGCCACCTCCCGCGCCACGTCGAGGTAGAGGCCGTACTGGTGGGTCACCGCGTTGACCAAGTAGGTCGCCATGACCCCCCGGGTGCCGCCGGCGGCGACCGCGTCGAGGGCACGCAGGATCTGCACGAGCAGCCGGGCCATCCCGACGACCAGGAAGTACTCCACCGTGGCCGGGTTGACCTGCTCCTCGGTGAGCCCGGTCCGCTCCCGGTAGCGGGCCAGGAAGCCGGCCGGGTCGGCGGTGTAGGCGTTGGGCTGCATCGGGATCTGCGTGTAGTACCCCAGGTCCTCGCGGGGATCGCCGATGCGGGCGAACTCCCAGTCGATGACGACGTGCCCGCCGACGGCGGGATCCCGGACGAGGACGTTGGTCGGCTGGCAGTCGCCGTGCACGAGGGTGAAGGGCACCGGCGGCGGGCGGTGGCCCCGCAGCCGGGCGGCGACGTACCGCAGCACCGGGCTGCTGTCGGCGATCTCCCGGTCGACGTCGCGGTAGAGGTCCAGCACACCGTCGAGGTAGTCGTCCCAGCTCGCCGGGCGGGTCATCCCCGCCGGGAGCGTGTCCAGCGGCACGGCGTGCACCGCCGCGACCGCGTCGACGAAGGTGCCCGCCGGGGCGGCGGGGTCCTCCGCCGTCCGGAGCACCTCCTGCAGGTTCCGGCCCGCGACGTGGTCGACGACGATGCACTTGGTCCCCAGGTGCTCGCCGGTGGCGTCGTACCAGCGGGGGCGGGCCACGGGCACCGCGCCGGACGCGGCCAGGGCCTGCAGCAGCTCCCACTCGGCGTCCCGGTCGCTGTCGAACACCCCCTCGCCGGGCGGCGGGTCGCCGCGCAGCACCAGGCGCTCGGCGGCCCCGTCGTCCCACCGGACGTCGGCGACGGCGCTGAGCCGGCTGTAGCCGCCGGTGATCGGGCGCAGCCCGGTCACGGTCGCGCGCCGGCCCGGCTCGGCCGCCGCGATCAGGCGGCCGAGCGCCTCGGCGGTCAGTGTCGGCGTGGGCATCGGGGCCTCCTGCGGCCGGGCTGGGCGGGTCCGGGGGTTGACGGGGACGGGCGGTGCTGCGGCAGGCTCGCCCCGTGCACCCGGAGATCCAGCAACTGCTCGACGAGCGGGCGATCGTGGACGTCTGCATCCGCTACGCCGATGCGATCGACGACCGCGACTGGGACCGCTTCCGCTCCTGCTTCACGCCCGACGCGGTGGGGATCTACCACGCCGACCGGCCGCTGCACGGCCGCGCGGCGATCGAGGACACGATCCGCACCGCCGTCGCGCCGCTGGGCCGCACCCAGCACCTGGTCGGCACGTTCGTCGTCGACCTGGCCGGGGACGAGGCGACGTCGCGCTGCTACCTGCACGCCCAGCACGTGCGGGAGGGCGTGCCCGGCGGCGAGCAGTACGTCATCGCCGGCTGCTACCGGGACCGGTTCACCCGGACCGCCGACGGCTGGCGGATCCGCGAGCGCCGCCTCGACCGCTGGTGGACCGCCGGCAACCCCGCGGTGACGGCGCGCGGAGCCGCTCATCGCGTCGAGTAGCCGGCGTCCACGGGCAGCTCGATGCCGGTGACGTACCGCCCCGAGTCCGAGACCAGGTAGAGCACCGCCTCGCTGATGTCGGCCGGCTCCACCCAGCCCACGGGCAGCAGGTTGGTGGCCCGCATGAGCGGCTCGGTGTCCGCGGGGGTCACCGTGGCCGGATCGCGGTCGGGGAAGAAGAGCCGGTACAGCGACTCGTTGTGGATCATGCTGGTGGACACGTTGGTGGGGTGCACGATGTTCACCCGGATGCGGTGCGGGGCCAGCTCCTGGGCGAGCACCTTGGTCATGCCGACCAGGCCGAACTTCGCCGCGCTGTAGTGGACGATGTTCATGACGCCGCGCAGCCCGCCGACCGAGCCGATGAGCACGATCGACCCGCCGTCGGCGTTGGCCTTCAGGTGCCGGATGGCCGGGCGCACCGTGCGGAAGACGCCGCTGAGGTTGATGTCGATCATGTCGTCCCACATCGCGTCCGGCATGTCCTCCGCCGGCGAGAAGGAGGCCACCCCGGCGTTGGCCACGACGACGTCGAGCCGGCCGAGCTCGGCCACCCCCTCGTCGAGAGCCCGGGCCAGGCCGGCCCCGTCGCGGACGTCGACCCGGCGCGCCACGATGCGCCGGTCGGCCTGCTCGACCAGCCGGACGGTCTCGGCGAGGTCCTCGGCGGTCGCCATCGGGTAGCCCACGCTGGCGACGTCGGCCAGCGCGTCCACGGCGATGACGTCGGCCCCCTCCTGCGCCAGCCGCACCGCGTGCGAGCGGCCCTGGCCGCGCGCCGCGCCGGTGATGAAGGCGACCTTCCCGTCGAGCCTGCCCATGCCGGGTCCTCCCCTGCGCCGCAGTGCGCCAGGACGGGGGCTGGCCGCGGCCCCGCCGGGTCGTTAGTGTAGCCGGTCACAAGTTACTGCTGTCGAGGGAGAACCGTGGGCGGACGAGTGGCCGGCAAGGTCGTCGCGATCACCGGGGCGGCCAGCGGGCTGGGTGAGGCGACGGCGCGGCTGATGGCGGCCGAGGGGGCCAGCGTGGTCCTCGGCGACATCCAGGACGACCGGGGCCGGGCACTGGCCGCCGAACTGGGGCCCGACGCGCGCTACGTGCACTGCGACGTCACGGCCGAGGACCAGGTCGCCGGCCTGGTCGACACCGCCGTCGCCGAGTTCGGCCGGCTGGACTGCATGTTCAACAACGCGGGCATCGTCGGCGCCCACGGCGGGATCGACGAGATCCCGCTGGAGGAGTACGAGTTCACGATGGCGGTGCTGCTGCGCTCGGTGTTCCTCGGCATGAAGCACGCCGCGCGGGTGATGAAGCCCCGGCACTCGGGGGTCATCCTCTCCACGACCAGCATCGGCGGCCTGCACGGCGGGCTCGGCCCGCACGTCTACGGCGCGGCCAAGGCCGGGGTCGTCGCGCTGACGAAGAACGTCGCCGCGGAGCTCGGCGCCTGGTCGATCCGGGTCAACGCCATCGCCCCGGGCAAGATCCTCACCCCGATGAACGCCGCGAACATCGTCGGCGACCCCGACGCGATGGACGAGGCCCGCGCGGCCTTCGCCACCCGCACGCCGCTGCGCGGTCGGATCGGCGAGTCCGCCGACATCGCGCACGCGGCGCTGTGGCTGGCCAGCGACGACGCCGGGTTCGTCAGCGGGCACACGCTGGTCGTCGACGGCGGGCTGACGACCGGCTCGAAGGAGGACGTCGCCCCCGGGGAGCACGGCCGGTGGGCCAGCCGCCGCGACCTGGTCCGCGAGGCCGGCCGCAGCGGCGTGCCGGCCGACGCGGACGCCGGGGCCTGAGCGTGCCCGCTCCCCTGCCGGCCGCCGACCGCCTGGCCGCGCTGCCCGGCTACCCCGACCTCGGCCCGGACGACCTGGTCCTCGCGCACTTCAGCCTGGGGCGGCACCGCCCGTTCGCCGAACGGGTCGGCGCGGCCGCGGCCGCCGGCTTCGCCGCCCTCGGCCTCTACGCCGCCGACTACCGGCGGCTGCGGGCCGAGGGGGCGACCGACGCCGACCTGCGGGCGGTCCTGGACGAGCACGGGATGCGCGTGGTGGAGCTGGAGGCGCTGCGCGGCTGGACGGCGACGGGGCCGGAGCGCGCGGCGTACCTGGAGGCCGAGCGCGCCGTCCTCGCGATGGGCGAGGCGCTCGGGCCCGCGCACCACGTCCAGGTGATCGGCCCCTACGCCGGCACGCTGGACGACGCCGCGGAGGCCTTCGCCGGTGTCTGCGACCGCGCCGCCGAGCACGGGCTGTGCGCGGCCATCGAGTTCCTGCCGGAGATGACGAACATCCCCGATGCGGCGACCGCGATGGAGATCGTCACCCGGGCCGGCCGGTCCAACGGCGGGATCTGCCTGGACTCCTGGCACCACTTCCGCGGCGCGGACGACGCCGACATGCTGCGTGCCATCCCGGCGGACCGGATCTTCGCCGTGCAGCTGGACGACGGCCCGCGGCGGCCGGTGGACGCGGACTACTACACCGACTGCACCCGGCACCGCGTCGTCCCCGGTGAGGGCGAGTTCGACCTGACCGGGTTCCTGTCGCTGCTGGCGCAGATGGGCGTGACCGTGCCGCTGTCGGTGGAGGTGATCTCCACCGAACTGCTGGAGCGCCCGGCCGACGAGGTCGCCCGCCGGTTGCACGACGCGACCCGGGCGGTGATGGCGGCGGCGCGGCAGGCCTGAGCCGGGCGCCCCGTCCCGGGCGTTCGCGGCGCGGCGCCGGTCAGCGCGGCGGGTCGGCCAGCTCGGCCACCAGGCCGGTCATCACCCGCTGCGGCTCGGCGAGCACCTCCGGCATCCGCGTCAGCAGCGCCTGCTCCACCAGGTCGGCGAGGCGGTCGGGGAAGACGACGGTCGCCTCGGCCATCCAGGCGTCCAGCGACCGCCGCACCACCTCCTGCGGCGTCGCCTTGGGGTAGGGCACCGCGGTGGCCATGTCGGTGTCGACGAACCCCGGGTGGGAGGTGGTGACGACGACGCCGTCGGCGCCGAGCTGCTCGCGCAGCGCCAGCGCGAGCATCCGCTGCGCCGCCTTGCTGGCCCCGTACACCGGCGAGCTGCGGGAGACGACCAGCCCGGTCAGCGAGTTGACGAACAGCACCCCGCCGCGGTGCCGCCGCAGCGCCGGGGCGAGCTCGGACACCAGCGCCAGGGGGCCGAAGACGTTGACCTCGAAGGTCTCCCGGCACACCGCCTCGTCAGTGTCCAGCACCCGGCCGCTGGGGGCGAGCCCGGCGTTGCTGACCAGCAGCTCCACGTCCCCGCAGGCCTCGGCGACAGCGGCGCGGTCCGCGGCCCGGGTCACGTCCAGCCGGACCGGCACCAGCCGCTCCCCCAGCCGGTCGCGGGCCGGCGCCAGCGTCGCGGGCTCGCGGGCGGCGGCGTAGACCCGCGCGGCGCCCCGGGCGAGCAACTCCTCGGCGAAGACCAGCCCCAGCCCGCGGTTGGCCCCGGTGACCAGCGCCGTCCGCCCACGGATCTCCATGCGTCCCCTGTCGTCGTCGGTCAGCGGTAGGTGATGCCGGCGTCGTCGAGGTGGCTGTGCTCGTTGAAGCTCAGCAGGGCCAGCCCGGTGCGCCCGGCGGCCACCTTGGTGACCGCGCCGTTCACCGCGACCCGGTTGAGCGCCACGAGCCCGGCCGCCCCGGTGCCCAGCAGCCCGGCGCAGGCGGCGGCGATGACGCCGGCGGAGGTGAAGACGACGGCGTCCTGCCCCTGCTCCAGCTCCGCGGCCAGCTCCGCGAGCGCGGCGGCCACGCCGGTGGTGAAGGCCGGCCAGCCACCCTCGTCACCGTGCTCGACCCAGGCGGTCAGCGCCGCGTCGAGGACCACCTGGAACTCGCGGGAGGACCGGGGTTCCCCGGCGTCGTGCGCCGCCGCGTACCGGCGGACCAGGCCGATGTGGTCGTACTCGTCCCATCGCGGGTCGGTCCGCGGCTCCACGTCGTGGCCCGCGGCGGCCAGCGCGAGCCGTGCGGTGTCCCGCTGGCGGCGCAGCGACCCGTGCACGGCCACCGGCCGGCGCAGCCCGCGGCCGGCCAGCCACCGACCGGTCGCCTCGGCCTGCTGCCGGCCCTGGTCGGACAGGCGGTCGTAGTCGTCGCCGCCGAAGGAGGCCTGGCCGTGGCGGACGAGCAGCACCAGGGGCACGGGCTCAGCCCGCGGCCGGGGACGGCGTCCGGTCGCGGACGTAGGAGCCGGGGGCCGGCTCGAGCGCGGGGTGGCGCGCGCTGCCGGTGGACGCCGGGGCCGGCCGCCGCTCGCCGGAGCGCTCCAGCACCCAGTCGGCCCAGGCCTCCCACCACGTCCCGGTCCGCTTCTCGGCAGTCTCCCGCCAGTGCTCGGCGCCGGCGCCGGGCTCGCCGCCGACCAGGTAGCTGGCCTTCGGGTTGCCGGGCGGGTTGACCAGGCTGGCGATGTGGCCGGCGTTGCTCAGCACGAAGGTGGCCGGCCCGGACACCAGCTCGGTGGTCCGGTAGCAGCCGGTCCACGGGGTGAGGTGGTCGTTGACCGCGCCGGTGACGAAGACCGGCACCGTGATCCGGCTCAGGTCGACCGGCGTGCCCAGCACCCGCAGGCCGCCGGTGACCAGGGTGTTGGCGCGGAAGATGTCGAGGAACTGGCCGTGCAGGGCGGCCGGCAGGTTCGTCCCGTCGGCGTTCCAGGCCAGGATGTCGAAGACCGGGGGGCGCTCGCCCATCAGCCAGTTGCTGACCACGTAGTTGAACACCAGGTCGTCGGGGCGCATCCAGCTGAAGACCGCCCCCAGCGACCGGGCGCTGATCAGCCCGTTCCGCCGCGAGCTGGCGCGGGCCATCTCGAGCATGCGGGGCGCGGAGAAGGCACCGATCGGCGCCCGGGTGCCGAAGTCGAGCAGCGTGACCCCGTAGGAGGCGGAGTGGACGCCGTGGTCGCCCCGGGCGGCGAGGTGGCTGAGGACCGTGGACTGCAGGATGCCGCCGGCGCAGAAGCCCAGCGTGTTGACGTCCTCGGAGCCCGAGACGTCCTTCACGACGTCCAGGGCGCGCACGATCGCACCGGCGTAGGTGTCGATGTCCCAGTCGGCCTGCGCCGCGCTGGGGTTGCGCCAGCTGACCATGAACACCCGCAGTCCCCGGCTCACCGCGTACTCCACGAAGCTGCGCCCGGGGCGCAGGTCGAGGAAGTAGTAGCGGCCGATCGGAGGCGGGACGACCAGCAGCGGCCGCTCGTGGACCGTCGGGGTGCTCGGCCGGTACTCGATGACCTCGGCGACGTCGTCGCGGTGGACGACGTCGCCGGGGGTGACGGCCAGGTCCTCGCCGACGGTGAAGGCGCTGCGGTCGGTCTGCGCGGGCATCCCGCCGTTGCGCCGGACGTCGGAGGCGAACTGGCGCGCGCCGCGCACGAGGCTGGCCCCGGCGGTGTCGAAGGCCCGCTTGAGGGCGGCCGGGTTGCCCGGGAGGGTGTTCGTCGGCGCCAGGGCGCTGGTGAGGATGCCCACGGCGAACCGCGCGCGCTCGACGTCGTGCCAGTCCCCCGCGCTCTGCTCGTACTCGGCGACCAGCCGGTCCAGCTGCGAGCCGAGGGCGAGGTAGCCCTGGGCCAGCCGCCGGTAGACCGGGTTGACCGACCAGGCCGGGTCGGCGAACCGCCGGTCCCTCGCCGACGGGCGGTGCTCGTCGGTGCCGCGAGCGATCGACGCCCAGTCGCGCAGCAGCCGCCCGGCGCCGCGGGTGACCGGCCCGGGCTGGGCGAGGGCGGAGGCGATGCCCTTCAGGACACCGAGGGACGACGGGATGCCGACCGCCTCGCCGCCCTCGACGAGGGCGGTCGCCTCGTCCTCGTCGACGGGCAGCGGCTCGGCGGCCACCGGGCGGGGTCTGCGCACGGCGGCCTCGGGAGTGGTCCTGTCCGGCCTGGTCGCGGTCATGCTCGGCTCCGTTCGACGCGTGCAGAGACCCTATCCAGCGCACCGGCGGGGGGCCTGTCGTGCGCCCGGGAGGGTCACGCACCCGGCAGCGGGGGCGGCAGGGCCTGCCCGCTGCCGGCCGTGACGCCGCCGTCGACCGGCAGCGCCACCCCGGTGACGAACGACGCCGCGGGCGACCCGAGGAACGCGATCACCTCCGCGACCTCGCGCGGGTCGGCCCACCGCTGCATGGGGACCATGCGCCGCAGCGCCTCGTAGCGCTCCTCGCCCTCGGCGATGTGCGCGGTCATGCCGGTGCGGACCGGCCCGGGCAGCACGGCGTTGACCCGGATGCCGCTCGTCGCGAGGTCCACCGCCACCGAGCGCACCAGGTTGACCGCCCCGGCCTTGGCCGCGGCGTAGGGCCAGCGCCGCGGCTCGCCGCCGAGCGCGGTCACCGAGGCCGTCACCACGACCGATCCGCCGCCCGCCCGGCGCAGCGCCGGGACCGCCGCGCGCAGGCCGAGCACGACCGCGCGCAGGTTGACCGAGACCGAGCGGTCGAACACCTCCAGGTCGGCCGTCTCGAGGTCACCGGTCCCCCGCACGCCGGCGTTGAGGACGACGACGTCGAGCCGGCCGAACCGCTGCTCGGCGGCGGCGACCGCGGCCGCGTTCGCGCCCTCGTCGGTGACGTCGGCCGCCACCGCCACGGCGCGGTCGGCGGAGGCGAGCCAGCCCAGGTCGGCCGCGGACAGGTCGACGGCGACGACGGACCCGCCGCGCTCCAGCAGCACCTCGACCGTCGCGCGGCCGATCCCGGAGGCCGCGCCCGTGACCAGCGCGACCGGTGCGCCGTTCCCCCTCGTCCCCGCGTCCATCCGGCGGCGACCTCAGAACCCGACGCGCTTGGTGTAGCCGCCGTCGACGACGACGTTCTCGCCATTCACCCAGCTGGCCGCCGGGCTGGCCAGGACGGCGACGATGGCGGCCACCTCGTCCGCGGTGCCCATGCGCCTGGTGGGGTGCCGGTCGCGGTCGCGCGCGTAGATCTCCGGGCGGCGCTCGCGCAGGTCGTCCCACTTGCGCCCCTCGATCAGGATCGGGCCGGGAGAGACCGTGTTCGCGCGGATGCCGTCGGGCCCCCAGCGCTGGGCGAGCTGGGCCATGTAGTTGATCGTGGCGGCCTTCATGGCGCCGTAGCTGGGGTTGATCGGCACGTCATGGTGCTCGATGGCGGTGATCGTCCCGATCTGCACGATGGCCGCGGCGTCCGACCGGTCGAGGTGGGGCTTGCTGGCCTCGCAGAGCGCGACGCAGCCGAGCACGTCGACGGTGAAGTTGGTCTGCCACGGGGCGGCGCCGTCGCCGTGCTGCCCGCTGGCACTGGCGTTGCTGACCACCACGTCGATGCCGCCGAGCGCCTCGGCCGCCGCGTCCACCCACCGCCGGACCGCCTGCTCGTCGGCGACGTCGCAGGCGTGGCCGACGATCGTGCCGAGGTCGCCGAGCTCCTCGACCGCGGCCGCCACGCCCTTCTCGTCGCGGGCGCAGATGGCGACGCTCGCGCCCTCGCGGAGCAGCCGGGCGGCCACCGCGCGGCCGATCCCGTGACTGCCGCCGGAGATCACGGCGCGCCTGCCGGCGAGACCCAGGTCCACGGCACCCGACCCTAGGTCGTATAGACGACCCGGACAAGCGGCGGCGGGGACCGCGCGGGCCCTGCAGTAGCGTGCGGCCATGACCGGGGACCGGGGCGGTCAGCCGCCGCTGTACCGGCAGGTGCGCCAGGTCCTCGCCGGGCGGATCGCGGCCGGCGAGTACCGCGCCGGCGACCGGCTCCCCAGCGAGCCCGTGCTGGCCGCCGAGCTCGACGTGCACCGCCTGACCGTCCGGCGGGCCCTCGACGAGCTGGCCCGGGAGGGCCTGCTGCACGCCCGTCAGGGGGCCGGCACCTTCGTCACCCCGCGGCCGGCCCCGATCGCCGTCACCATCCCGCTGTCCCGCGAGGAGTTCTCCACCAGCCTGCGCGCCCAGCTGGAGGCCGAGGGCCGGCACTACCGCGACGTGCTCGTCTCCACGGAGATCGCCGACGACGACGCCGTCCGCGCGGACCTGCGGCACCCGCGCGGACCACTCCGCCGGGTCGACAGCCGGCTCGAGGTCAACGGCGAGACCTGGGTGTCCTCGACGGCCTGGGGTCCCGACGACCGGCTGGCGGACCTCGCCACGCAGTGGCGGGAGACCGACGGCGTCTACGGGCTGCTGCTCGACCGGTCGGCCGGTCCGCTGCACCACGTCTGGCGCTCCTTCGGCGCGGAGGCGGCCGGCGCGCAGGACGCCGAGCGCCTCGGCGTGCGGATCGGTGCGCCGGTGCTGGTCCGCGAGGGGCTGACCGCCGACGCGGACGGCACGCCGGTCCTGCGGGTCCGCCGGTGCGCGCGCGGGGACCGGGTCCGCTACGTGCTGTCGTACGACGGCGAGGCGGCGCCCGGCTCCGCCGGTTGACGGTCTCCGCTGCGATCCGGAGACTCACTCGTATAGACGACCTGCGCCCCGGGCGGGGTGCCCCTCTCCGTCTGGAGGCCTCCGTGTCGACTCCGCCGTACGTCCCCGCGCTCGACTTCTCCCCCGCGCTGCGCGACGACGCCCTCTCGGTCATGCGCCGGCTCGTCGGCCTCTTCCGGGAGGGCGGCACCGACCGGGCGCCGGAGCAGTACGTCGAACCGGTCGCCAACTACCGCGACCCCGACGTCTGGGCACGCGAGGTGGAGCAGATCCACCGGCGGGTGCCCCTGGCGGTCGCCCTGTCGGCCGAGCTCCCGGAGCCGGGGAGCTACAAGGCGGTCGAGGTCGTCGGCACCCCGGTCCTGATCACCCGGGACCGCTCCGGCGGCGTGCACGCGTTCGTCAACGCCTGCCGGCACCGGGGCGCGGAACTGCTGGCCGGCGGCACCGGCCGGGCCCGGCGGATCACCTGCCCCTACCACGCGTGGTCCTACGACCTGGCCGGCTGCCTGGTCGGCGTCTACGGCGAGGAGACGTTCGGGCCGGTCGACCGCTCCACCATGGGCCTGCTGACCCTCCCGGCGGCGGAGCGGGCCGGGTTCGTCTTCATCTCCCTCGACCGCACGGCGACCCTCGACCTGGACGCCTGGCTCGGCGACATGGCGCCGCTGCTCGACGGCCTGGGGCTGGACCGCTGCCACCACCACGGGACGACGCACCTGCCCGGCCCCAACTGGAAGCTGGTGGTCGACGGCTACCTGGAGGGCTACCACTTCGCCTCGCTGCACACGAACACGGTGTTCCGGACCAACCACTCGAACATGGCCACCTTCGACTCCTTCGGCCCGCACATGCGGGTCGCCTTCGCGCTCAAGACGATCGGCGGGTCCGCGGACCTCCCCGAGGAGTCGTGGGAGCCGGCGGCGAACGTGGGGCCGATCTTCTGGCTCTTCCCCGGCATCGCGATCGCCGGCGGCTGGCGCCGGATCGTGGAGGTGTCGATCGTGCTCCCCGGCACCTCGTGGGACACCTCGACCACCGAGCAGCACACGCTCCTGCGGGAGCCGCCGGTCGACGACGAGGAGGTCAAGGTCGCCGACCACGCCCGGGACTGGTTCTACGAGGTCACGCTCGAGGAGGACTACCGCACCGGCGAGGGCGTCCAGCGCGGCCTCGACGCCATGACCGGCACCGACCTGGTGTTCGGCCGCAACGAGCCCGGCGTCCAGCACTTCCACCGCACCGTCGCCGGGATGATCGGGACGCCGGGTGCCTGACCCGGGGCTCGCCCCCGGGGACGTGCTGGCCGTCCACCAGCTGCTCGCGCTGTACGGGCACCACCTCGACGACGGCGAGTTCGGCGCGCTGGCCGAGATCTTCACCGCCGACGCGACGGTGGTCTTCGCCGGCCGCGACCGGCCGCCGATCGAGGGCATCGACGCGATCGTCGCGTTCTTCGCCACGGCGGCCGGGTCCTCGGCGCACCACGTCTGCGACGTCGTGGTCAGCGGCGGGCCCGGCGAGGTGCGCGTGCGCAGTTCCCTGGCCGTGCCGTACACCCGCCCGGAGCACGACGCCCACCGGTGGCACGGCGGGACCTACGACGACGTCGTGGTCCGGACCGGCGCGGGCTGGCGCATCCACCGGCGCACGATCACCGGCCGCTGGCAGCTGACGACCGACGCCCGCCCCGTTCCGCAGCACCGGCGCACCTCCTGACCCTGCGGCACCGGCCGGATGCGGCATGCTCCCGCCATGACCGCCGAAGTGGATCGCCGATCTCCGCCGTGCGTACTCGTGATCTTCGGCGCCTCGGGCGACCTCACCGCCCGCAAGCTGCTGCCGGCGCTCGCGCGGCTGGCCGGGTACGGGGCGCTCCCGCCGGAGGTGGCGCTGGTCGGCGTCGCCCGGACGCCCATGACCGACGACGAGTTCCGCGACCTCTGCCGGCGCAGCGTGTCGGGCGAGGACCACGCCCGGTGGGACGCGCTCACCTTGACGGCCCGCTACGTGCACGGCGGCTACGACGACCCGGCCACCTACCGGCGGCTGGCCGAGGTGATGGCCGAGTGCGACCGGGCGCACGGCAGCGCCGGCAACCGGGTCTTCTACTTCTCCACCCCGCCACGCCTGTTCGGGCCGATCGCCCTGAGCCTGGGCAGGGCGGGGCTGTCGGTGCCTGAGGGTGACGCGTTCGTCCGCGCCGTGATCGAGAAGCCGTTCGGCTGGGACGAGGACAGCGCCCGGGACCTCTACGCCGACCTGTCCACGGCGTTCACCGAGGAGCAGATCTTCCGGATCGACCACTACCTCGCCAAGGAGACGGTGCAGAACCTCCTCGCGCTCCGGTTCGCCAACTCCATCTTCGAGCCGATCTGGAACCGGACCTGGGTCGACAACGTGCAGATCACCGTCGCCGAGACCCTGGGCGTCGGCGACCGCGGCGGCTTCTACGAGACCACCGGCGCCATGCGCGACATCGTCCAGAACCACGTCCTGCAGGTGCTGTCGCTGTTCCTCATGGAGCCCCCCACCTCCTTTCACGCCGAGGCGATCCGCGACGAGAAGGTGAAACTGCTGCGCGCCATCCACCCGCTGGACGAGGAGGAGGAGATCGCGGTGAACACCGTGCGCGGCCAGTACAGCCGCGGCGGGACCCGCGACGACCTCATGCCGGGATACCGGGAGGAGCCGGGCGTCGACCCGCTGAGCACCACCGAGACGTTCGTGGCGATGCGCCTGCGCGTGCAGAACTGGCGCTGGACCGGCGTCCCGGTCTACGTCCGCACCGGCAAGCGGCTGCCGGCCCGGGTCACCGAGGTCGCGATGGAGTTCCGCCGTCCGCCGCAGCTGCCGCTGTTCCCCGGCACCAGCGGGAACCTCGAGCCCGATGCGCTCATCGTGCGGGTGCAGCCCGACGAGGGGCTGAGCCTCCGCTTCGGCGCCAAGGTGCCCGGGCACGCCTTCCGCGTGCAGAAGGCCTCCATGGACTTCTCGTACCACAGCTTCGAGGAGCAGTCCCCCGACGCCTACGAGCGGGTCATCCTCGACGCCCTGATCGGCGATCCGACCCTGTTCATCCGCGCCGACGAGGTCGGCCGGTCCTGGCGCATCGTCGACCCGGTGATGAAGTACTGGGCCGCCCACCCCGGCCCCATCCCGCTGTACCAGGCGGCCACCTGGGGGCCGCCCGAGGCCTCGTCGCTGACCGCCCGCGACGGCCGGAGATGGCGCCAGTCCTCCTGATCGAGCGGTGCTCCGTGCCGGGGCCGGCCGCTGGAGGCCGGCCCCGGGACCCGACCCGGGGCCATGTTGCTTGGACGTCCAGGTAAATTCCCCGGCGAGATGCGTGGACGTCCACGTACACGAGCACGAGGAGACGCATGGACCGCGTAGGGGTCATCGGGGGCGGCACGATGGGCGCCGGCATCGCGGAGGTCTGCGCCCGCGCCGGCAGCTCGGTCGTCCTGGTGGAGGCCGACCCGGGCAGCGTGGACCGGTGCCGGTCGCGGATCGAGGCATCGGTGCAGCGCGCCACGCGCGCCGGCCGGCTCTCCGGTGAGGAGGCCGGGCGCGCGCTCGAGCGGATCGACGTGGTCACCGACCTGGAGGCCACCGCGTCGGCGGACCTCGTCATCGAGGCCGTGCCCGAGGTGGAGGACCTCAAGCTCGACCTCTTCCGCCGCCTGGACGCGATCCTGCGCCCGGAGGCGATCCTGGCGTCGAACACGTCGTCCATCCCGCTGGTGAAGATGGCCAGCGTCACCGGACGGGCCGAGCGCGTGGTCGGCGTCCACTTCTTCAACCCGGCGCCGGTCCTCCCGCTGGTGGAGGTCGTCGCGAGCCTGCTCACCTCGGACGAGACGCTGTTCGCGGTGACCGACTTCGCGGAGAAGCGGCTCGGCAAGACCACGATCCGGTCCAAGGACCGCGCCGGGTTCATCGTCAACGCGCTGCTGATCCCGTACCTGCTGTCGGCGATCAGGATGCTGGAGTCGGGCTTCGCCACGGCCGAGGACATCGACGCCGGCATGGTGCAGGGCTGCGCGCACCCGCAGGGTCCGCTCGCCCTCGCCGACCTGATCGGGCTCGACACCACCGCCGCGGTGGCCCAGTCGATGTACGAGGAGTTCAAGGAGCCGCTCTACGCGCCTCCCCCGCTGCTGCTGCGGATGGTCGACGCAGGCCTGCTGGGCCGCAAGACCGGCCGGGGCTTCTTCCCCTACGCCCGCTGAGCCCCCGCGCGGGACCGTGCTCCGGTGCTGTCCACCCGGCACCGGGACGACGGAGGCGGGCCGCCCACCCGGGCGACCCGCCTCCGTCGTACGACATCACACTGTCGGGCTGACAGGATTTGAACCTGCGACCCCCTGACCCCCAGTCAGGTGCGCTACCAAGCTGCGCTACAGCCCGAGCGGCGGGTGGTTCGCACGCACCCGTTCGCTGCCTGAGCAGGTTACCGCACCGGCCGTCCGTCCCCGCGCCGGGGCGGCGGCCGGTCAGCCCCCGACCGGTGCCTCACGCATCATCCCGACGCCGAGCACCTCGCGCAGCCGCGCGGCGAAAGCCGTGGCGTCGGCCGGGTCGCCGTGGCCGCCGTCGGTCCAGCTGCCGTGGTCGCCGGGGAACACCACGGCGGCCGTCCCCAGCGCCTGCGCCACGGCCTCCCCGCCGCGGTGTGCGAGCGTCCCGGCCGAGTTGGCCCCCACGGCCGGCACGATGCGCGTGGACGCGGCCCGCAGCGCGTCGAGGTCGAACTCGTGCACGGGGTTGGTGTCCATGTTCTGCCCGAGCAGGACGTCGTCCCGGGAGCCGTCGTCCTCGGTCGGCAGCCCGAACGCCGCCGGGTCGGCGGGGGTGTCGGCCCAGTCCGCCGGGATCGGGCCGGCGTGCATGACCAGCCGGATGAACTCCGCCATGCCGGCGCCGAAGCCGGACCGCTGGTAGGTCTGCGACACGTGCCGGCAGGCGGCCGTGGCCTCCTCGCGGTCCGGCAGCAGCGCGACCGCGGGCGGCTCGTGGGCCACGAGGGTGCGGACGAGCTCCGGGCGCCGCGAGACCAGCACCAACGCGTTGATCGCTCCCCCGCTGGTGGCCAGCACGTCGACCGGTCCGCCGCCGACCGCCTCGACGAGCCGGGCGAGGTCCTCGGCGTGCTCCTCGGGTGTGGAGACCGCCGCGCCGTCGGTCCGCCGGCTGCGCTCGGCGCCGCGCGGGTCGTAGGTGACCACGGTCCGCTCGGGGAACATCCCGGCGACCGTGCCGAAACCCGACGCCGCCATGGGCGAGCCGAGGACGAGCAGCGGCGGCTCGGCCGAGGACCCGTCCCCGGGGCGGACGTCGTAGGCGAGCAGCGCCCCGGGGACCTCGAGCGTGGACGTCTGCGGTGCGGTCATGACTGCCTCCCGGGCGCGATCGGTGGTTCTCGTCGTACTCGACCCGCCCCGGCCGCGGAAGTCATCGCCGCCCGGTCAGAGGCTCTTGCGCCGCTCGCTCTCCCGGCCCTCGCGCACCTTGACCGAGATCTCGATCGGCGTGCCGGCGAAGCCCCACCTCTCGCGCAGCTTGCGCTCCAGGAAGCGGCGGTAGCCCGCCTCCAGGAAACCCGTGGAGAAGACGACGAACCGCGGCGGCCGGACGTCGGCCTGCGTCACGTACTTGATCTTCGGCGCCCGGCCGCCGCGCGCCGGGGGTGGCGTCTCCTGCACCAGGGCGCGCACGTACTGGTTGAGCTCCGCGGTCGGGACGCGCGTCTCCCAGGAGGCCAGCGCCGCCCGCAGGTGGTCGGCGAGCTTGCCCACGCCCCGCCCGCCCATGGCCGAGATGTTGACCCGGCCGGCCCATCGCACGCGGGCGAGGTCGCGCTCGACCTCGCGCTCGAGCTGGTGGTGGCGGTCCTCGTCGAGCAGGTCCCACTTGTTGATCGCGATCACGAGCGCCCGGCCGGACTCGATGACCTGGGTGATGACGCGCTGGTCCTGCTCGCTGATCACCTCGTCGGCGGCCAGCAGGACGACGGCGACCTCGGCGGCCTGGATCGCGGCCTCGGTGCGCAGGCTGGCGTAGTACTCCATGCCGCTGGCGGTGTTGACCTTGCGGCGCAGTCCGGCGGTGTCGACGAACCGCCACTCCTCCCCGCCGAGGGTGATGATCGAGTCGACCGGGTCCACGGTGGTGCCGGCGACCGAGTCGACGACCGACCGCTCCTCCTTGGCCAGCCGGTTGAGCAGGCTCGACTTGCCCACGTTCGGCCGGCCGACCAGCGCCACCCGGCGGGGGCCGCCCTCGTGCTCCTGCTCGCGCGGCGCCTCGGGCAGCGCGTCGAGGATCATGTCGAGCAGGTCACCGGCGCCCCGGCCGTGCAGCGCGCTGATCGGCTGCGGCTCCCCGAGCCCCAGCGACCACAGCTCGGCCGCGCCGGCCTCGCTGCGCTCGTCGTCGACCTTGTTGGCCACGAGGATCACCGGCCGGTCGCTGCGGCGCAGGATCCGCGCCGCGGCCAGGTCGGTGTCGGTCGCACCGACCGAGCTGTCGACGACGAGCACGATCACGTCGGCGGTGCGCATCGCGAACTCGGCCTGCCGGCTGATGGAAGCGCCCAGCCCCTCGGCCTTGGGGTCCCAGCCGCCGGTGTCGGTCACGGTGAACCGCTTGCCGTTCCACAGCGCCTCGTAGGAGATCCGGTCGCGGGTCACGCCCGGCACGTCCTGGACGACGGCGGCGCGCCGGCCCAGCACGCGGTTCACCAGCGTCGACTTCCCCACGTTGGGCCGTCCGACGACCGCCACGACCGGCAGCGGCGCGCCGGTCCCCTCCTCGGTCACCGCGCCACCCCCACCGACTCGTGCGCCAGCTCGACCACCCGGTCGACCACCTGGCCGCGGTCCAGGTCGGTGCTGTCGACGACGATCGCGTCGGCTGCCGGTCGCAGCGGGCTGTCCGCGCGGCTGCTGTCGTACTCGTCGCGGCGGCGCAGGTCGGCGGCGAGGTCGGCGACCTCCGCGGGCTCGGTCAGGCCCAGCTGCAGGGCGCGCCGCTCGGCGCGGGCCTCGGGCGCCGCGGTCAGGTAGATCTTGCAGGTCGCGTCCGGCAGGACCACGGTGCCGATGTCGCGGCCCTCCACCACCACGGCGTCCGCGGCGGCCACCAGCGAGCGCTGCTGGTCGACCAGCTGCCGGCGCACCGCGGGCACCGCCGAGACCGCCGACACCGCGCGGGTCACCTCGGCGCCGCGGATGCGCACCGCGACGTCGACGCCGTCCACCCGCACCAGCTCGGTGCCGGCCGCCGTCCCCACCTCGATCCGCGCGCCGGCGACGACGGCGGCCACCGCCGCGGCGTCCTCTGGGTCGACCCCGGCGTCCAGGACGGCGACGGTCGCCGCCCGGTACATCGCGCCGGTGTCCAGGTAGGCGGCGCCGAGCCGGGCGGCGACGGCACGCGCGACGCTGGACTTGCCGGTGCCCGAGGGCCCGTCGAGCGTCACCTGCCCGCGGAAACCGGTGCTCACTGTGCGATGTCCCGGCGGAGGGCGGTCGCGCCGCGCAGGTACACGTGGGCGATGTCGGCCCGCGCCCGGTCGGTCTCCACGTGCGCCATCAGCCGGAGCACCCGCGGCAGCGCGTGCGGCACGTCGATCTCGGTGGCGCACATCAGCGGCACATCCCCGAGGCCGAGCTCGCGGGCGGCCAGCGCGGGGAACTCCGACACCAGGTCGGGGGTGGCGGTGAACAGGATGCTGATGAGCTGCTCGCTGTCGAGGCCGTTGCGCTCCATCACGGTGCTCACCAGCTCGCGGGTGGCCGCCAGCACCTCGTCCCGGTCGTCGGCGTCGACCTGCGTCGCGCCCCGGATGGCTCGGACGGCCATGCACACTCCTCGTTCGTGCTCGGACAGGGGATCGGCTGCGCGGCCGCTCCGGTCCTCGCTCGTTCCTCGCTGCGGTGCTCACGGCCGGACGGCTCGCGGGGCCCGCGGACGACGGGGCCCGGTCGAGTCTAGGTTCGACCGGTCCGGGGGCGGTCGCCGCCGTCGGCCGCCACCCCCGCCCGGCGTCCCCGAGGAGCTGCCCGTGCCGATCCCACCCACCGGGGAGCAGTTCGTCCTCGCCTCCGGCGACGCCACCGTGACCGTGGTCGAGGTCGGGGGCGGGCTGCGCGGCTACCGGCACGGCGACCGCGAGCTGCTCGACGGCTACGCCGTCACCGAGACCGCCGACGAGGGCAGCCGGGGCCACGTGCTGGCGCCCTGGCCCAACCGGATCGCCGACGGCCGGTACCGCTGGGACGGCGTCGAGCACCAACTGGCCCTGACCGAGCCGGCCCGCGCGACGGCCATCCACGGCCTGCTGCGGTTCGTGGCCTGGACGCCGGTCGACCGGGCCCGCGACCGCGTGGCGCTCGAGCACCTGCTGCACCCGCAGCCGGGGTACCCCTTCACGCTGCGGGTGCAGGTGGCCTACGAGCTCGGCGAGGCGGGGCTGCGGGTGACCACCACCGCGACGAACGAGGGCGAGGTGCCGCTGCCCTACGGCGAGGGTCACCACCCCTACCTGTCGGCCGGGCCGGGCCGGCTGCTGGACGAGTGCACGCTCGTCGTCCCCGCGGCCACCCGGCTGGACACCGACGCCCGCGGCATCCCCACCGGCGCCTCCCCGGTGGCCGGGACGGAGGTGGACCTGCGCGCCGGGCGCCGGATCGGCGGCCTGGTCCTCGACACCGCCTTCACCGACCTGGCCCGCGACGACCGGGGCCTCGCGCACGTGCGGCTCACCGGTCCCGACGGAACCGGCGCGGCGGTGTGGCTGAACGACGCCTACGGCTGGCTCCAGCTCTACACCGGCGACGCGATGCGCCGGGACCGGCGCCGCCGCGGTCTGGCGGTGGAGCCGATGACCTGCCCGCCGAACGCCTTCGCCACCGGCGAGGGGGTGCGCCGGCTGGAGCCCGGCGAGTCGGCCACCGGCACTTGGGGGATCGCTCCCCTGGGCTGAGCCGGCGGCCGGGTCACAACCCGACGAGCTCGTTGAGCCGGCCGACCTCGCCCCGCGTCAGCCGGCGGATCGAGCCGACCCGCATCCGCTCCAGCTTCACCGGGCCGATCGCGGTGCGGGTCAGCCGCGACACCGGCAGCCCCACGTGGGCCAGCAGCCGCCGGACGATGTGCTTGCGCCCCTCGTGCAGCACCACCTCGACCACCGACTGGCCGGCGTGGGTGTCCACGACCGTGAACGAGTCGACCGCCACCGGGCCGTCCTCGAGCTCCACGCCCCGGCGCAGCCGCCTGCCGAGGTCGCGCGGCACCGAGCCCGAGACCTGCGCCAGGTAGGTCTTCTTCACCTCGTAGGAGGGGTGGGCCAGCCGGTGGGCGAGCTCGCCGTCGTTGGTGACCAGCAGCAGGCCCTCGGTGTCCTGGTCCAGCCGGCCGACGTGCACCAGCCCCGGCGCGAGGTCGCCCACCATGTCGCCGACGGTCGCCCGGTTGCGGTCGTCGCTCATCGCGGTGATGACCCCGGCGGGCTTGTTGAGCGCGTAGGTGACGCGGTCGTCACGCAGCTCCAGGCGGACGCCGTCGACGGCGATGTGGTCGGAGTCGGGGTGCACCCGCATGCCCTGCACACCGACCACGGCACCGTTCACGCTGATCCGGCCCGCCTCGATCATGTCCTCGCACACCCGCCGCGAGCCGACGCCGGCGCGGGCCAGGACCTTCTGCAGCCGCTCCCCCTCGGGGTGGCCGGCCCCGGGCCCGGGGGCGCGGTCGCCCGGGTGCGCCGGGGCGAGCTCCATCTCCTCCGACCAGCCCTCCCCGCCCCCCGTGGCCGGTGGCTCGGTGGGCAGCTGGTCGGGGGTCTCGTCGTCCGTGCGCGGGGCGTCCATCCGCGCCAGTCTCCCACTCCGGCCGCGGTCCTCCCGACCGCGTGCGGGAGGATCCCGGCGTGCGCACGGAGCAGGTCATGGGTCTGGTGCTCGCGGTCATGGGCGTCGCCCTGGTGCTCCTGTCGCGGCGGCTGGTGTGGGAGCACTCCCCCGACAACGCCGCGGCCCGCGATCGCCTCGGCGCCGCGGGCGTCTGGTCCGACCGTGCCCGCGCCTTCCACCTCTGGCGCGGCCGGCTCGCGGGCGGCGCCTTCGTCGTCGTCGGGGTGCTGCTCCTGACCGGCGTCCTCTGGGGCGACTGAGGTCGACCTCCGGGTCTCCGCCGCTCGCAACCGGGCAGAACTGCACTTCTGCACTGGGCAGAACTGCACTTCTGCACGGGGCAGAAGTGCACTTCTGCACGGGGCAGAAGTGCACTTCTGCACGGGGCAGAAGTGCACTTCTGCACGGGGCAGAAGTGCAGTTCTGCCCCCGGTGGGGAGAGGACGGCGTCAGTGCGCGTCGGGGTGCTCGAGGAGGAGGGACGCCGTCTCCGGCAGCAGCGGCCCCAGGTCGGGCAGCTCGGTCAGGCTCGCGAGCCCGAGCCGCTCGAGGAACAACGGCGTGGTGCCGTAGAGGCCCCCGCCGGAGTCGGGGTCGCTGCCCACCTCGTGCACCAGCCCGCGGGCCAGCAACGTGCGCATCACGCCGTCGACCCCCACGCCGCGGATCGCGGCGATCCGCGCCCGGGTGACCGGCTGCCGGTAGGCGATGACGGCGAGGGTCTCCAGCGCGGCCTGGGTGAGGCGGCTGCCGCGGCCGTGGCCGAGGTAGCGCTCGACGACCCCGGCGTGCTCCTCCCGGGTGTAGAGGCGCCAGCCCTCGCCCACCTGCCGCAGGGTGATGCCGGCGCCGCGGCGGTCGTAGTCCTCGGCCAGCTCGGCCAGCGCCCGCCGGGCCCGGTCGACCGGGCAGCGCAGGGACGCCGCCAGCGTCTCCTCGTCCACCGGGCCGTCCAGCACGAACAGCAGGGCCTCGAGCCCGCCCCGCAGCGTCGCCGGGTCCACCTCCTCGACCGGCTCCCGCTCCTGCTCCGGCTCCGGCTCCGGCTCGGGCATGCCCGGCAGGGGCAGCAGCGCCTCCTCGACCGGCACGGGTGGCGGCTCCTCCGCCTGGGGGGGCGGTCGCTCGGCGACGCGCGCGGCCAGCTCGGCGGCCACGGCGTCCCAGACGGCGGGGTCCTCGTCCCGGTCCTCGGCCACCTCCCGGGTCGCGGCGAGCTCGGCGGCCAGGGCGTCCCAGGAGACGGGCCGCCGCTCCTCCTCGCTCACCGGTCCTCCTCCCCGTCGGTCCCGCCGTCCTCGCCCGGCGGCACGGGCAGCGTCGCGCCCACCCACCGCACGTGCAGCTCGCCCAGCGGCGTGAGCTGGTCGAAGACCACCCGCTGCTGACGGTAGAGCTCCAGCAGCGCGAGGAAGCGGGCGACCACCTCGAGGGTGTGCTCGCAGTCCGCCGTCAGCGCGCGGAAGCTCGCCGTCCCCGCCTCCGCCAGCCGGTTGCGGACGGCGAGCAGCTGCTCGGCCATGCTGACCGGCGGCGCGTGCAGGTGGCCGACGCCGACCGTCGGCGGCGCCTGGGGGGTGAGCACGCGGGTGGCCAGCGCCGCGAACTGCTCCGGCGTCACGCCGAGGAGCACCTCGGGCGTCTGCTCGGCGAACCGGGGGTCGGGTCCGGCGTCGCGGCCGTAGCGGAGGACAGCGCCGGCCTCTCGCTCGCGGAGGAACGCGGCGGCCTCCTTGTAGGCGCGGTACTGCAGCAGCCGGGCGAAGAGCAGGTCGCGGGCCTCGAGCAGCTCGAGGTCGTCCTCGTCCTCGACGTCGGCGGCGGGCAGCAACCGGGCGGCCTTCAGGTCGAGCAGGGTCGCGGCGACGACGAGGAACTCGCTGGCCTGGTCGAGGTCCAGCTCGTTCCCGAGCGCGCGCAGGTGGGCGATGAACTCGTCGGTGACCTGGGAGAGCGCGATCTCGGTGACGTCGAGGCGGTGCTTGGCGATCAGCTGCAGGAGCAGGTCGAACGGGCCCTCGAAGTTGGTCAGCCGGACGGTGAACCGCCCGGCCGCCCGCTCCTCGGTCACGGGAGCGACCCTAATGACCGGTCGGCGTGCGCAGGGGTGCAGGCCGGCAGGCGCGGACCGCACCTGTCCGCACGACGTCGACGCGGTCAGCGACCCTTCAGCCGGCGGACCAGCACCGAGTCCTCGCCGGACTCGGCGAGGTCGGCCAGCAGCACCGCGATGGCCTCGCGCACGATCCGGCCGCGGTCGGCGGCCACCCCGTGCTGCGCGCGCAGGGTGAGCCGCGCGCTCTCCAGGGCCAGCAGCTCGTCGGCCGAGATGTAGACCGTGATCTTTTCGTCGTGCTTCGTCCGCTCCGCGCGCACGGCCTTCCCGCGGGTCCGCGGCGCCTGGGGGGCCAGGGTCGGCGCGGGCGGGGCCGACGTCCGGTAGGAGGCCAGCGGGTCGGCGTCGGCGCCGGCCGGGACCAGGGTCAGCCCGGGGATGGCCTCCTCGACGCCGGGCACCGACGCGGTGCGCCGCGGCGCGGCGGCCGGGCTGCGCAGCGCCGGGGAACTCGTGGTCGCCGCGACGCTGGGCAGCTCGGTGACCTCGGCCGCCGGCGGGGTGTCGGTGCGCCGGAACAGCTCGGAGGCGCCGGGCAGGACGGGACGCCGTGTCACAGTGCGATGACCTCCTTCGCCAGGTCGCGGAAGGCCGCGGCGCCCGACGACGTCGGCGCCCAGGTGGTGATGGGCTGGCCGGCGACGGTCGTCTCGGGGAATCGCACGGTGCGGTGGATGACGGTCTGGAACACGGTGTCGCCGAAGGCCTCGACCACCCGGCTGAACACCTCGCGGCAGTGCACCGTGCGGGTGTCGTACATCGTGGCGAGGATCCCGGAGATCTCCAGCTCGGGGTTGAGCCGCTCCTTGACCTTCTCGATGGTGTCCACGAGCAGCGCCACGCCGCGCAGGGAGAAGAACTCGCACTCCAGCGGGATGATGACGCCCTGCGCGGCGGTGAGGGCGTTCACGGTCAGCAGGCCGAGCGAGGGCTGGCAGTCGATGAGGACGTAGTCGTACTCGTCGCGCACGTCGGCGAGCACGCGCAGCAGCGTCTGCTCGCGGGCCACCTCGCTGACCAGCTGCACCTCGGCCGCCGAGAGGTCGATGTTGCTCGGCACGAGGTCCAGGCCCGGGATGTCGGTGGGCACTCGGACGTCGGCGAGGCTGGTGCGCCGCTCCATGAGGGCGTTGTAGATCGTGCGGTCGAGGTGCTGCGCCGGCACGCCGAGGCCCACCGAGAGCGCGCCCTGCGGGTCGAGGTCCACCAGCAGCACCTTGCGGCCGTGCTCGACCAGCGCCGCGCCGAGGTTGATCGTCGACGTCGTCTTGCCGACGCCGCCCTTCTGGTTGCACATCGCGATGACGCGCGCGGGGCCGTGCTGGGTGAGCGGCCGGGGCTCGGGCAGCGGGCGCTGGCGGGCGCGGGCCGGGTCCTGCTTCGAGGCGGCCCCGCCCATGACCTCACCGCCCGGGTCGGGCTCGATGTCGCGCGGGCGCGCGACGGCGGGGGCCGCGTCCCCTCGGATCGCCATGGTCGGTGTCGCCTCCAGCTCCGGCCCGGACCGGCGCGGCGCGCCGGATGCGGTCTTCCCCACCGCTCGGGTGACCCGACGGTAGGGAGTCGGGGAGCGATCACCCAGGAGGCACGCCGAGACCGCGGCCCGGATGTCTAGTGATGACAACACAGCTGCATCACCGCCCGGACCCAACCGACGAGAGTTGTCAGAGAGGGCCGTTGGCCGTTGTCAGGTCAACGCTCGCGGGTGGCTGGTCGCGTACACCTCGCGCAGCCGGTCGACGGTCACCAGCGTGTACACCTGCGTCGTCGTCACCGACGCGTGCCCGAGCAGCTCCTGGACCACCCGCACGTCCGCGCCGCCGTCGAGCAGATGCGTGGCGAAGCTGTGCCGCAGGGTGTGCGGCGAGACGTCCTCGACCGGGATCCCGGCCCGTTCGGCGGCCGTGCGCAGGATCGACCAGGCGCTCTGCCGCGACAGCGACCCGCCCCGGGCGTTGAGGAACAGCGCACCGGCGCGGCCGCGCGCCGTGCCGGCGAGCGCCAGAGCCGGCCGAGCTCGGACGAGGTAGTCCTCGACGGCGCGCAGTGCGTAGCTCCCGACCGGCACCACCCGCTGCTTGCCACCCTTGCCGGCCAGCCGGACGGCGGCCTGGCCGCGGTCGAGGTCGTCGACCGCCAGCCCGACGACCTCGGAGATGCGCGCGCCGGTGCCGTACAGCAGTTCCAGCAGCGCCCGGTCGCGCAGGCCGCGCGGTCCCTCGAGCGCGCCGGCGGCCTCGATGAGCGCCACCACCGTCTCGACCGGCAGCGCCTTGGGCAGCCGCCGCGCCGGAGCCGGCGGGCGGACCTCCGCGGCCACGTCGTCGGGCACCAGCCCGTCGAGGGCGGCGAAGCGGTGCAGCCCCCGGACGGCGACCACCGCGCGCGCGGCGGAGGTCGCCGACAGCGGCGGGTGCTCGTCGTCCCCGCGGCGGAGGGCGGCGAGGAACGCCGCGACGTCGGACTCGGCCACCTCCTCCAGCCCGCGCACACCCGCGCCGGCGAGGAACGCCGTGTAGCGACGCAGGTCGCGGCGGTAGGAGGTGATGGTGTTGGCGGCCAGGCCGCGCTCGACGGTGAGGTGGTCGAGGTAGCCGGCGACCGCGCGCTCGAGCGCACGCGGGACCTCGGGCGCCGGGACGGCGGGGGCAGCAGCAGGCAGCGTGCCGGTCAGACGAGCACCTCCTCCAGGCCGACGGCGGTCAGTCCGTGGGCCTCGGCGACCTCGGGCAGGACGACCTGCCCGGCCACCACGTTCACGCCGTGGGCCAGCGCCCGGTCGCCCCGCACCGCCGCCGCCGTCCCCTCCCCGGCGAGCGTCAGCACGTAGGGGAGCGTGACGTTGGTCAGCGCGTGGGTCGAGGTGTTGGGCACCGCGCCCGGCATGTTCGCCACGCAGTAGAACACCGATCCGTGCACGCGGAAGGTCGGCGCGTCGTGCGTGGTGGGACGGGATCCCTCGAAGCAGCCGCCCTGGTCCACGGCGATGTCGACCAGCACCGAGCCGGGCTTCATGCGCGCGACGACGTCGTCGGTGACCAGCTTCGGCGCCCGGGCGCCGGGGACCAGCACCGCGCCGATCACCAGGTCGGCGTCCAGCACCGCGCGTTCGACCTCGTAGGCGTTGGAGGTCACCGTCTGCAGGTGCCCCTGGTAGATGCGGTCGGCGGCGCGCAGCTTGTCGACGTCGCGGTCGAGCACGATCACCTCCGCCTGCATCCCCAGGGCGATGGCGGCCGCGTTCATCCCGGCCACCCCCGCCCCGAGGACGACGACCTTGGCCGCGTACACCCCCGGCGCACCGCCGAGCAGCACCCCGCGCCCGCCGTGCGCCCGCTCCAGCGCGTGCGCCCCCACCTGCGGGGCCATCCGTCCGGCGACCTCCGACATCGGCGCCAGCAGCGGCAGCCGGCCGTCGGCGGTCTGCACGGTCTCGTAGGCGATCGCCGTGGTCCCGGAGGCGACCAGCGCCTCGGTGCACTCCCGGGAGGCGGCCAGGTGCAGGTAGGTGAACAACGTCTGCCCGGCCCGCAGCCGCCCGTACTCCTCGGCGACCGGCTCCTTGACCTTCAGCAGCAGGTCGGCGTCGGCCCACACGTCGTCGGCCTCGGCCACGATCCGCGCCCCGGCGCCGGCCAGGTCCTCGTCGGGGATCGAGGAGCCCTCCCCCGCGCCACGCTCGACGAGCACCTCGTGGCCGGCCCGGGTCAGCTCGTGCACCCCGGCGGGGGTGAGCGCCACCCGGTACTCGTGGTTCTTGATCTCTCGGGGGACCCCGACGCGCATCCTCGGCTCCGGTCCGGCCGGGACCGGCGAGGTCGTCGGGGTCAGCGGCCTGGGTCGTGGCGCCCCGGTCGGGAGCGCTCGGGCCGGAGTCTAGGCACGGCCGCGGCCGACGCCGGGCCGGTCCTGGTCAGGACCGCCCGGTCCCCCGGTGTGCCGACGCGCCACGGGTGGCCGCGGTGATCGCTGCGAGCCCCAGCGCGTACGCCGCCAGCCCGGGGAGCGGGAGACCGGCCGGGCCGTCGGTGCTCAGCCCGTCCACGGTGAGCAGGGCAAGCCCGGCACAGCAGCTCGCGACGCCGAGCGCCACCCCCGCGAGCCGGGCACCCGAGGAGGGCGGCGGCCGCCGCTGCCGTGGCACCCGCTCGAACCGGGCCACCAGCGCCACGACGCCCGCGAGCAGCACGGCGCAGGCGAGCACCCACACCGGCCGCAGCGCGAACCACTGCGCGGAGGCGGGCTCGGGCTGCGGGAACAGCCCGGTGCCGTACAGCAGCAGGCCCGCGGCGACGACGGGCACCATGTGCCAGAGGAAGACCGACAGGATGACCCCGTTGAGCGCCACCGTCGCCAGCCAGACGCGCGGCCGGTGCGCCAGCCGGTCCAGCGCCCGGCAGGCGAGCAGCACCAGCCCGGCCTGGGTGAGCCCCAGCGCCAGGAGCGCCAGCGACGGTGGTGCGGTGTTGTGGAACTCGTCGCCCGGGACGTTCACCATGCTGACCGGGTACGGCCCGAGCGCCACCAGGCCCACCAGGACGGCCAGCCCGCCACCGGCCAGCAGGGCCGGCGGCCACGGGGACCCGGTCAGCCGGCCGCTGTGCCACGCGACCCCCAGGGCCAGCAGGCACAGCCACACCAGGACGAAGTTGAGCAGCTCCACCGCCGGCACCCCCGCGGACAGCCGCAGGACGTCGACCACGGCGGCCGCGCCGGCCAGTGCCGCCGGGACCCCGAGCCCGTACCGCTCGTCGGCCTGCACCACCAGCGGTGTCAGCGCGGTCAGCGCCAGGTACACGGCGAGGAACCACAGCGCGATGCCGGCCACCCAGCCCGCGGTCGCCACCAGCTCCGGATCGACGCCGGCCAGCCGGGCGAGCGCGGCCGCGGAGACGGCGACGAGCAGGAAGGCGGTGGTGGGCCGCAGCAGCCGGCGCAGCCGGCCGTCCAGCCAGCGCAACCCGTCCTGCCCCGAGCGCCGGGCGCTGATCCAGGCTGCGGCGCCGGCGTAGCCGCCGACGAGGAAGAACAGCGGCATCACCTGGAACACCCAGGTCATCGGCTGCGCCGGCGGCCAGATGCCGAGCAGGTTCACGCCGCTCAGCGTGCCGTCGTCGCCCAACCGGACCACGACGACCAGCCAGTGACCGAGGACGACGAACAGGATGGCGGCCGCACGCACCAGGTCGACGACCCGGTTGCGGCCGGGGGGCGTGCGGGCGGCGAGCTCGTGCACCCGCCCTGTGCTGCGCGGCATGACGGCCCTCCAGACGAGGCGCCCGACCTCGCCCGGACCTCATCCGGACGTCGACGCGGCGCCGCTTCGACGGTCCTCGTGCCCCCTCCATGCTCCCAGGTCTGCCGGGCCCTGCCCGATCTGCCCGGGAGCGCCAGGTGACCGACCATGGCTCTGGCCCCTCCCGGCCACCCGCACGCCTTCCCCCGGAGGACCCCATGCGCCTGTACGCCGACCATCCCCCTCTGCGGCTGCGCCAGCTCGCCGCGGACGCGGGCATGCTGGCCTGGGCCGTGCTGTGGGTGCTCGTGGCCCGGGCGGTGCACGGCGCGGTGCTGGCGCTGGCCGGACCGGGCGAGGCGGTCGAGTCCCTCGGCACCTCGGTCGCCGACAGCATGGGTTCCGCGGCCGAGGCCGCCGGGGACGTGCCGGTGGTCGGCGACGAGCTGGCGGCGCCGTTCGGCGCGCTCGGCTCGGCCGGGGCCTCGGTGAGCGGCGCGGGCCGGTCGGCCCAGGACGCCGTCGGCACCCTGGCCTTCTGGCTGGCCGTGGTCCTCGTCGTCCTCCCGGTGGGCTGGCTGCTCCTGCGCTGGCTGCCCTCGCGGCTGGCCTGGGCGCGGGAGGCCGCGGCGGTCTCCCGGCTGCTGGCCGCCCCGGACGCCGATCTGGCGTTCCTCGCCGCGCGGGCGGTGGCCACCGCTCCCCTGCCCCGGCTGGCCGCCCTCCCGCCGGGCACCGGCGGGAGCTGGCGGGCCGGGGACCCCGCGGCGACCCGGCTGCTCGCCTCGCTGGAGGCCGGCCGGCTGGGACTGCGCCTGCCCGCACCGGAGCGGGCGGGCTCCGGGGCGACGGCCCCGCTCTGAGCCGCGCCGGCCCCGCACGCAGCGGTCCTGCGGCTCGGCTCAACACCGGGGCACCCGGTGCCGATGGGTTCGACAGCCTCGGCCCCGGTGCAGGGGCCCGCCGCGAACGAGCGAGCGGCGGGAGCACCGTGGTCCTTGCTCGGAGGTGGGGATGGGACAGGCGCGACGGCGCGGTCGCGGGCCGGTGCGACGGCGGTCCGCCCGCCGCCGGCGTCCGCTCGCCTCCACCGCCGGCACCGCGGTCGCCGTCCTCGCGGTCGGGCTCGTCGTGGCGGCGGCGCCGGCGACGGAGCTGGCCGCCCAGCTCACCGCCTCGTGGTCCCCGTTCCGCGACGCCGGCACGCTGGTCGACGCCGTGCCGCAGGTCCCGCGGGTGCCCCAGGTGCCGGGGCCGGGGAGCGGGATCGTCGATCCCGAGCCGCAGGTCACCGTCCCCGGGATCGCCGTGCCCGTCCCCCGCGACGTCGACCTGGAGATCGTGCCGCCGGTGGTGCCGCGCGGCGTGATCCCCGAGTTCGAGCCACCGCCGGCGACGTGCGGCGGGTACAGCAGCCCCCGGCGGATCCTGCCCGGGGTCGTGCCCGGCCCCGGGTCGGCCACGCTGAGCTGGATGGCCGACAGCGACAACAGCACCGTCCGCGGCTACCGGGTGCAGGCGGTGAGCCAGGTGCTGACCACCGGCACCCAGCCCGACCCCCCGCAGGCCCTCGCCGGCCAGCGCGACGACTGCGGCGAGGTGACCGCGACGATCGGGGGCCTGACCCGCGGCGTGCCCTACGTGTTCTGGCTCGAGGAGCAGGTCTGGGACGAGCGGGCCCAGCGGATGCGGTACCTGCACGTCGGCACGACCGACCCCGTCCTCATCCCCTAGTCCTCGACGAGATCTGCACACTCGTCAGGATCAGCGCCTGATGGCGACGAGTGTGCAGATCTCGTCGAGAGGATCCGGTCGGCGGCGAGCAGGCCGATGACGGCGGCCGCGTTGACGATCCCGCCGGCGACCACGCGCCGCACCGCGTCGGCCAGCGGCACCCGCTCGACGGTCATGTCGAGCTCCTCGTGCTCGGCGGTGAACCCGTCGGGCCGCTCGACGGGGCGCAGCCCCTCGGCCAGGTAGACCGACACCCGCTCGTCGCAGAAGCCGGGGCTGCTGGCGTAAGTGGTCAGCAGCGACCAGCGGTCGGCCGACAGCCCGACCTCCTCGGCGAGCTCGCGCCTCGCCGTCTCCAGCGGCGGCTCGCCGTCGGTGTCGCGCAGCCCGGCCGGCAGCTCCCACAGGTAGCCGCCGACCGGGTGGCGGAACTGCCGCAGCAGGACGACGTCGCCGTCGTCGTGCAGCGCGACGACGGCGACCGCGCCCGGGTGGCGGACCACCTCGCGCACGCTGTCGCCGCCGCCGGGCATCGCCACGGTGTCCGCGACCAGGCTGATGACCCGGCCGTCGTAGACCGTCTCGGAGGAGAGCAGCCGGTAATCGCCCGCGGCGGCCGGTTCCGACATCAGATGCCGACCTTCTCGCTCTCCGCGTCCTCGACCGGCACCGGCAGCCGCGCCGACTCCTGGAAGTCGATGGCGGCCTGCACGAACGCGGCGAACAGCGGGTGCGGGCGGGTGGGCCGGCTCTTCAGCTCCGGGTGCGCCTGGGTGCCGACGAAGAACGGGTGCGACTCGCGCGGCAGCTCGACGAACTCCACCAGCAGGCCGTCGGGAGAGGTGCCCGAGAAGACCAGCCCGGCCTCGGCCAGCCGGTCGCGGTAGGCGTTGGCCACCTCGTAGCGGTGCCGGTGCCGCTCGGTGATCTCCGTGCCGCCGTAGGCGGCTGCCGTGACCGAGCCCTTCTGCAGCGCCGCGGGGTAGCTGCCCAGCCGCATGGTGCCGCCCATGTCGCGCTCGCCGGCGACGACGTCGACCTGGCTGGCCATGGTGGCGATCACCGCGTCGGGCGTGTCGGGGTCGAACTCCGCGGAGTTGGCCTCCGGCAGCCCGGCGACGTCGCGGGCGTACTCGATGACCATGCACTGCAGGCCCAGGCACAGGCCGAGGGTCGGGATGCCGTTGACCCGGGTGTGCCGGATCGCACCGAGCTTGCCCTCGATGCCGCGGACGCCGAAGCCGCCGGGGATGCAGACGCCGTCCACCCCGGCGAGGGCCTTCTCCGCGCCCTCGGGGGTCTGGCAGTCGTCGGAGGGCACCCAGCGCAGCTTCACCCGGCTGCGGTGGGCGAACCCGCCGGCGCGCAGCGCCTCGCTGACCGACAGGTAGGCGTCGGGCAGGTCGATGTACTTGCCGACCAGCGCGATCTCGACGGTCTGCTTCGGCCGGTGCACCCGCTCGAGCAGGTCGCCCCACACGGTCCAGTCGACGTCGCGGAACGGCAGGCCGAGCCGGCGGACGACGTAGGCGTCCAGGCCCTCCCTGTGCAGCACCCTGGGGATGTCGTAGATCGACGGCGCGTCCGGGCAGGAGATCACGCCCTCGGCGTCGACGTCGCACATCAGGCTGATCTTGCGCTTGAGGCCGTCGGTGATGTCCCGGTCGGAGCGGCAGACCAGCGCGTCGGGCTGGATGCCGATGCTGCGCAGCGCGGCCACCGAGTGCTGCGTCGGCTTGGTCTTCAGCTCCCCCGACGGGGCGATGTAGGGCACCAGCGAGATGTGCAGGAAGAAGCAGTTGTCCCGGCCGATCTCGTGCCGCACCTGGCGGGCGGCCTCGAGGAAGGGCAGGGACTCGATGTCGCCGACGGTGCCACCGATCTCGGTGATGACGACGTCCACCCGGCCCGGGCCCTCGGCGCCGGCCATGATCCGGGCCTTGATCTCGTTGGTGATGTGCGGGATGACCTGCACGGTGTCGCCGAGGTACTCCCCGCGGCGCTCCTTGGCGATCACGTCCGAGTACACCTGGCCGGTCGTCACGTTGGCCCGGCCGGACAGGTCGATGTCGAGGAAGCGCTCGTAGTGGCCGACGTCGAGGTCGGTCTCCGCGCCGTCCTCGGTGACGAAGACCTCGCCGTGCTGGAACGGGTTCATCGTCCCGGGATCGACGTTGAGGTAGGGGTCCAGCTTCTGCATGGTGACCCGCAGGCCCCGGCTGGAGAGGAGGGCACCCAGCGAGCTGGCGGTCAGTCCCTTGCCCAGGGAGGACACGACGCCGCCGGTGACGAAGACGAACTTCGTCGGCTGCGAGTTGTGGAGGCTCCGGGATGCAAGGGAGGAAGCGGACTGATCAAGCGTTCCTGACGGTCGACCCACGGGAGACCACCGTAACAGCTCCGGCGTCCCCGTCCCCGCCGGCGGCGGCCGTGCTCTGCGCCACCTCGGGGCGGGATCCGGACCGCTCCGCCGGTCCGGCCGCCAGCCACGCCAGCAGCGGCACCAGCAGGGTCGCCGCCGTGCCCGGCACGGCCACGCCGGAGTCGTTGACCGCGGCGCCGATGGCGAGGCTCAGCGCCGCCGAGAGCAGCGCCGCCCGCAGCACCGCGGCGTCGGCCGGGCGCAGCCGGGCCCGGCCGGCCGCCGTCGGCAGGCCGCCCTCGCGCGGGTTGCGGAGCAGGCCGCCGCGGCGCACCAGCCACACCGCGGCGACCAGGGCGACCGGCAGCATCCAGGCCAGCGGGCTGCGCGTCGCGATGTCGAGGTTGGCCTCGGCCTTGCGGCTGACCACCGTCCACGCCTCACCGGTGAGCACCTGCTCGACGAAGCGGCCCAGGTGCGAGCGGTCCTCCGGCTCGCCCCGCCAGTCCAGGACGGCGACGCCGCCCACGGCGACCACCGCCAGGGCCAGGATGGCAGCGAGCCGGACCACCGTGACCCGCATGCCGGTGAGCAGCATGGCCAGCAGCAGGAAGCCGGGCAGGACGGCCAGCACGCCGCCGAAGTCCCGGCCCAGCTGCGGCGCCCCGACGACCCCGACCACCACCACGCCGATCGCCAGCACGCTGAGCCCGGTGACCATCCGCGCGCGGCCGGCCCGGGCACGGCGGCCGGCGAGGGTGGCCAGCCCCGCGGCGGAGAGCAGCGCCGAGACCGACAGCAGGCCGAAGCTGAGGTTGCCGTAGCCGGTGAACCGGCCGGCCACGATCGGGTCGTAGCCCAGCGGCGCGTTCAGCTCCAGGTGCGAACCGGTGAGCACGTCGCCGACCAGCGTGACCAGGGTGACGGCGACGACGACCGCGGCCGGCCCGAGCCGGCGCCGCCGCCACGGCCCGAGCAGCGCCAGAGCCACGACGACGGCGTCGGCGGCCAGCACGGCGATCGTGAGGGCGACCAGGGGCGAGCCGGAGCGCTCCCACG
Source organism: Trujillonella humicola (assembly GCF_046233715.1). Lineage (NCBI taxonomy): Bacteria > Bacillati > Actinomycetota > Actinomycetes > Geodermatophilales > Geodermatophilaceae > Trujillonella > Trujillonella humicola. Next base: position 116,388 of record NZ_JBJNRJ010000008.1, read on the forward strand.
GGACGAGTCCGCTGAGGAAGGTGGCCACCGGGAGCGCCGTGGCGGCCAGGGCGAAGGTGCGCAGCGCACCGGTTCCGGGAGCGCGCCGGCCGCCGGGCGGCAGGGCACCCCGCCGCACGCCCAGCACCGCGGCGCCGGCCACCACGACCAGGGCGGAGACGGTGACCAGGGACCAGAAGAAGTAGCCGGTGTGCCGGTGGTGGGTGGTGGCCGCCACGTTGGCCCGGGCCAGCTCGGCCACGGCCTCCTCCAGCGCCGGCCGCTCCCCGCCGGCCCGCATCGCCTGCCCGTTGAACGTCGCGGGCCGGTCCTCGCCCAGCGCCCGCAGAACGGTCGGGGCGACGTCGATGAGCTGGACGTAGGGCGCCCGGCCGGTGCTGGCCGACACCAGCCAGCCGTCGCCGAAGCCGGGGCCCGCGGCCATGCCCACGTGCAGCTGCGGCCGGCCGTCGTTGACCTCGGACACGCCCTGCAGCAGCAGCAGCGTGTCCCCCGGCAGCGTGGCGACGGCGGCCCGCAGCCGGCCCACCGACTCGTCGATGCGGCTCAGCGCGGCGGCGCGCGGAGCCGGGTCGGTGCCGTCGTCGGTCTGGTCGACCCCGGGGCGGCCGGCGGTGAGCAGGGCGTCCAGCGACACCAGCGACAGCGGACACCCGTCGAGCAGCCCGGCCGCGCCGGCCGGCTCGGTCGGCAGCACCTCGTACCGGTCCAGCTCCACCCCGGGACCGGCGACGGCCAGCGTGGCGGCCCGCCCGACGACCGTGGCGCACCCGACCGCCTCGCCGAGCGCGGCCGGGCGGCTGCCGAAGCGCTGGGTGCCCGGGTCGTCGGCGGTCCGGCCGACGGCTGCCTCGGGGTCGCCCAGGCCCACCTCGACCAGCCGCTCCTGCAGCCCGCAGTAGGTCAGCGAGCTGTCCATCGCCGGCTCCTCGTCGGCCGGCGGAGCGGGCGGCGCGTCCGGGTCGGCGGGGTCCTCGGGGATGGGCACGGTCGGCAGCGGTACGGGGGGCAGGCCGTCGTCCGGCCCCGGGACGCGCACCCGGTTGCCCGCGCCGATCGTCCCCCAGCCGTCGAGGACGCACGTGGTGCCCCGGGCCGCGCGCACCGACATCGCGCCGATGGTGGAGTCCCCGGCCAGCGCCCACAGCTGCGGCGTGCCCTCGGGTGTGACGTCGGCCCAGGTCAGCCCGGGGACCCCGACGACGAGCACCCGGTCGGCACGGACGTCGTCGGCCGCGGGGGCGGCCGCCGCGGGCCCGGCCGGGCCGGGCAGCGTGAGCAGGCCGGTCAGCACGGCCAGGACGGCGACCACCAGCAGGACGGTGCGGCGGGTCACGGCGGGCCCTCGGCGGGCGGTCCGAGCAGCTCCCGGTAGACGGCGACCAGCGTGCGGGCGGTCGCGGCCTCGTCCGGCCAGGTCTGCGCCTGCCGGCGTCCGGCCTCGGCGAGCTGCCGGGCGCGGGCCGGGTCGGCGAGCACGCGGTCCACCGCGGCGGAGAGGGCGGCCGCGTCCCCGACCGGGACGAGCTCGGCGGCGTCGGCGAGCAGCCCGGGCAGGCCGCCGGTGCGGGTGGCCACCAGCGGGGTGCCCGAGCGCAGCGCCTCCTGCGCGGTCAGCGAGCGCGCCTCCCACCGCGAGGGCAGCACGCACAGGTCGGCGGCGGCGAGCAGGTCGGCGACGTCGTCGCGGCGGCCGAGCAGGACCACGGGCAGCCGCTCGGCGGTGATCCGCGCCTGCAGCTCGGCGTGCAGCGGCCCGTCACCGGCCACGGCCACCAGCGGCCCGCCGTCCCCTGTCCAGCCCCGAGCCGCGTCGAGCAGGACGTCGTAGCCCTTCTGCGGGTGCAGCCGGCCGACCGCGACCACCAGCGGCCGTCTCCCGTCCAGGCCGAGCCCGGCGCGGACCTCGGCGCGGCTGCGGGTGGCCGGCGGGAGGGCGGGCGCGCTCACCGGCGCGGTGCGGACGTCGGGGGCGCCCAGCCGGCGGGCGTTGCCGGCCAGGTCGTCGGAGGCGGCGAGGACGACGTCGGCCCCGCGCACCGTGGCCCGCTCGGCGGCGCCGAGCACCCGCCGCTTCAGCCCCCCGCCGCCCTCGGGCAGCGCGTTGTGCAGCGTGAGCACCAGCGGCCGGCGGGGCCCGCCGGGCAGCCGCAGCGCGGCGGCCGCGACCAGGCCGGCCCGCAGTCCGTGGGCGTGCACCAGGTCGGCCCCGGTCAGGGCACGGCGCAGCTGCAGCACGGCCCGGGCGTCGGCGACCGGGTCCAGCCCCGCGCCGATCCCGACCGGGGTGAACGCCGCCCCCGCGGCCCGGAAGCCGAAGAGCTCGTCGGTCGCCGGCGCGCCGCACACCAGCACCTCGGCGCCGGCTACGACGACCGCCGGCAGCACCGCCCGCACGTGCGTGCCGACGCCGCCGGTGCTCGTCGCGAGCACCTCGGCCACCCGCCGTCCGGCCAGGGGCGCGGTCCCGCTCACCGGGCACCTCCGGGGATCGCCTCGGGCTGCGGATCGGGCGCCCGCAGCGTGCGCACGGCCGCGGCCAGCGGACCCCGCGCGGTGCCCATGATGACCGCCGCCGCGATCACCAGCACGACCGCGACGACCACCGCGCCCGCGCCCAGGGCGCCGAGCGGGCCGGTGCCGGGGACGGGGTCGGCGTCGAGCAGCCGCGCCACCCCCAGGCCGCCGGCGGCGGCGAGGACGGCGGCCAGCAGCGCCGGCATCCCGGCCCGGGCCAGCCCGGTGAACGCCTCGGCGCCGGCCACCCGGACGGTCACCGCCAGCAGCGCCACGCCGGCCACGGTGACGCCGACGGTGTGCCCGGCGCCGAGCGCCAGCCCCCGGTCCTGCGCGGGCAGCACCGCGGACAGCACGACGTCGGCGACGACGGCGAGCATCCAGCCGCCGACGACGCAGACGGTCGGCGCCTTCCACAGCCCCTGGGCGTAGAGGGCGCGGGTGAGGAAGGCGACCAGCCCGTAGCCCAGCAGTCCGGGGGCGAAGGCGATGATCGTGTCGCGCAGGGCGGCGACCGTGTCCGGGGGCCCTCGGAGCAGGAACACCCGCGCGATCGGTCCGGCCGCGCCGACCAGCACCGCCGCGGCCACCGCGCTCGCCACCGTGCCGAGCAGGACCACGGGGGCCAGCGCCCGGGCGAAGCCGGCGCGGTCTCCCCGCTCGGCCCGCTCGGCCAGCCCCGGGTACGCCGAGGTCGCCAGGGGCACGGCCAGCACCGCCCAGGGCACGAGGAACAGGGTGAGCCCGGCGGTGTAGACGACCTGCGTGCCGTCGGGCGCCCCGGAGTTGGCCAGCCGGATCGCCACGGCGGCCACCAGCTGCTGCCCGGCGAGGGTGAGGACGCCGGCCAGCGCCAGGCGGGCCACCCGCGGCGCGACACCGACCGGGAAGCGCAGTGCCGGGCGCAACCCGAGCCGCAGCCGGCGCACCGGCGGCAGCAGGCACAGGGCCAGGGCCGCGACCCCGAGCGTCGTCCCCACCCCCAGCACGAGCTCCGCCGGGCGCTCCAGGTCTGCCGCGTCGCGGGCACCGCCGATGCCGGCGAACAGCAGGTAGGCGGCGGCCACGAGCAGGCTGGACAGCAGCGGGGCCAGCGCGGGGCCGGCGAAGCGCCGGTGCGCCTGCAGCACGCCGGCGAGCACGATGCCGATCCCGTAGAGCACGACCTGCGGGGCGAAGACGACCAGGAAGCGGGCGGCGAGCTCGGTCTGGGCGGCCGGACCGCCGCCCAGCAGCAGCCGCGCGATGGGCCCGGCGAACAGTGCGACGAGGACGGCCAGCGGGGTGAGCACCAGCAGCGTCCAGCCCAGCAGGGCCGAGGCGGTGCGGCGGACCTGCTCGCGGTCCCCCGCGGCGATGCCGCCGGCGAGCATCGGCACCACCAGGCTGGCCAGGGCTCCCCCGGCCACGACCTCGAAGACGATGTTGGGGACGGTGTTGGCCGCGGTGTAGGTGTCCCCTGTGCTGTTGGCACCGACGGCGTTGGTGAAGACCAGCGTGCGGCCGAAGCCGGCCAGCCGGGCCAGCACGGTGAGCCCCGCGATCAGCGCGGCCGCGCCGGCCACCCCGCGGGCGACCTGCCGCGCGCTCACGGAGCGGTCTCGCGGGACCTCGCGGTCCCGGTCACGACGGGCGTCGGCCGAGCCGGTCCAGCTCCCGCAGGCCCGGGGTCGCCTCGATGACCCGGGTGAAGCTGACCTTCTCGCTGACCAGGGTGAGCGCGGCGACGACGCCGAGCAGCGCCGTCCGCGACCGGCGGGAGGGCAGAGCCGCCAGCCGCAGGCCGAGGAGCGCACCGACGGCGTTGGCGCCGCAGTCGCCGAGCATGACGCGCTCGCCGAGGTCGGCGGGCAGGACGGCGAGGGCGGCGCCCAGCGGCCCGGCGGACAGGCCGCCGCCCGGGCCCCGCAGCGTGCCGGCCGCCAGCGCCGCGGCGACCTTCCCGGCCCGGCCGGGACGCAGGTCGAGCAGGTTGAGCAGGTTGGCGGTGCCGGCGACCAGGCCGGTGGTGAGCACGACCTCTGCGGGCCCGGTGCCGGGCCGGCGGGTCAGCAGGGCCGCGGTGGCCGCGGCCGCGCCGATGCCGGCGACCTTGACCGCGCCGGCGGACAGCCGCCCGGCCCGGAGCGCACGCAGGTGCCCGGCGAAGCCCTTGTCCCGGGCCTGCTCGGGCCGCGCTCCGACGAGGTCGTCGTAGCCCCCCACGACGCCGGAGACGGTGCCCACGACGGCCGCGGCGGTGGCGGACCCCGCCGGCGCGCCCAGGACGGCGGTGGCGGTCGCGGCCGCGGCCAGCGCCGGACCGCCCAGCAGGGTGACCGGGCGGCCGGCGTAGTTGGTCCGGGCCCAGGCCGCGCCGGCAGGCCGGGCCGCGAGCGCGGACGCGCCGGCGAGGGCCGCACGGCCCGCCGCGGCGCCGGCGAGGGCCAGGAGCAGCCGGCGCGGGCCGCCGGCTCGCCGGGCGGTCACGGGGTCGCGGCGGGCACCGGCGGGACGGGCTGGGTGTCCTCCCCGGTGCCGTACTGGCCGGAGGTGCCCTCACCTTCGGCGCCGAGCGCGAGCACGCTGCTGATCTGCCCGGCCGCGGTGTCGACGTTGTCGACCGTCGACACCAGGCCGGCGGTCTCCGGGTCGGCGCGGATCGCACCGACCAGGCCGTTCTCCCCCGCCGCGTCGGCGTCGCCGGCCACGACCGTGCCGGAACCGGCCACGTCGAGGGCCCGCACCAGGTCGAGGAGGCCGTCCAGGCGCTCCTGCGCGTCGTCGCCGTCGAGCGTGCCCTCGGTCAGCACGAGGACGTGGTCGGCCGGCTGGACCGACGACGAGTCCACGGTCAGCACCTCCAGCGAGGCCAGCCCGGCCAGCACCTGGGACAGGGCGGCGGTGTCGGGCTCCGGGACCACGCCCTGCGGGGTGACCAGCACCTGGGCGAGGACCGCGGCCACCAGCTCGCCGGTGTCGTCGGTGGAGGGCAGGGTCACCCCGGTCGGCAGGCCCGGGCCGGTCACGTAGTTCTGCAGGGCGGCGTCGTTCTCCGGGTCGGTGTAGCCCCCGGTCAGCCGCACCGTGCCGGTCAGCGTGCCGCCCGCGTCGTCGATGAGGGCGGTGACGGCCTCCACGGTGTCCTCGGAGACGTCGTCGCCGTCCAGCAGCAGGACCACGCTGCGCTCGGTCAGGGTGTCGGCGACCAGCGCCGGGCCGACGGCCTGCTCGAACAGGTCGTCGGTGTCCAGCTGCGCCTGCAGCTGGCGGGTGGTGTCCTCCAGGTTGCGCTTGTCCTCCTGCAGGCCCGTCACCTGGGCCCGCAGGTCGTCGAGGACGGCCCCGTTGAGCGCCGTCGTCCCGATGACGATGCCGAGGGCGATCGCCAGGAACACCGCGACGAGGGAGACCAGGTGGTAGCGGAAGTCGATCACGAGAAGAGGTTCTCCAGCCAGAACAGGAAGCCGTTCCACTTGTCGACCAGCAGGTCGATGTAGATCTGCCCGGCGGTCGACGCCGCGAAGGCGGCCCCGATCGAGACCAGGGCGGCGAGGACCAGGACGACGAGGGTGAGGGTCGAGATGCGGCTGCGGTAGAGCCGGCTGACGCCCTTGGCGTCGACCAGCTTGCCGCCCAGGCGCAGCCGGGTGAGGAACGTCGAGGCCATCCCGCCGCGGCCCTTGTCGAGGAACTCGACGAGGGTGGCGTGCGTGCCGACGGCGACGATGAGGGAGGCGCCCTTCTCGTCGGCGAGCAGCATGGCGATGTCCTCGCTGGTGGCCGCGGCCGGGAAGGTGATCGCCTCGACGCCGAGATCCTGCACGCGGGCCAGGCCCGGCGCGCGCCCGTCGGCGTAGGCGTGCACGACGACCTCGGCGCCCGAGCGCAGCACGTCGTCGCTGACCGAGTCCATGTCGCCGATGATCATGTCCGGCGTGTGACCGGCCTCGATGAGCGCGTCGGCGCCGCCGTCGACGCCGATGAGCACCGGGCGGTAGTCGCGGATGTAGGACCGCAGCGCCTGCAGGTCCTCCTTGTAGTCGTACCCGCGGACGACGATGAGCACGTGCCGCCCGTCGATGCGGGTGCGCACGTCGGGCACGCCGACCCCGTCGAGCAGGAGCGCCCGCTCCCGCTTCATGTACTCCATCGTGTTGGCCGCGAAGGCCTCCAGCTGCGTCGACAGCCCGGCACGGGCCTCGGCCATCGCCTCGGCGATGGTGTCCGGCGTCTGGCGCACACCCCTCGCCACGGGCGTGCCGTCGGCGGCGTAGAGCGTGTCGCCGTCCAGCCGCACCTCGGCGCCCTCCTTGAGGGCGGCGAACACCTCCTTGCCGACGCCGTCGAGCAGCGGGATGCCGGCCTCGGAGATGATCCCCGGCCCGAGGTTCGGGTAGCGGCCGGAGCTGCTCGCCGCGGCGTTGACCACCGCGGCCACCTTGCAGGCGACCAGCGAGTCGGCGCTGACCCGGTCGATGTCGACGTGGTCGATCACCGCGATGTCCCCGGGACGCAGCCGCTTGGTGAGGTTCTTGGTGCGGCGGTCGAGCCGGGCGGTGCCGGGGACGCCTGACACCTGCTCCTGGCCCCGGCTCCGTCGCAAGGTGCCGATGCGCATGGGCTCGATGCTCCCACGCGGCCCGGGGACCACCGTCCTGCGACGCGCAAGCGTCATGGCCCCGTCACGGTGGGTGCTCGACACCGCGGTGGACGCGACACGCTGGCGCCGGTCGCGCCGGCCGCGCAGCCGGACCGGTCCGTCCGCCTGTCTAGCGTTGGTGGTGTGACTCACCGGGCGCCTGCAGCGATCCACCCCTCCGTCCCGGCCGACGACGACGTGGCCGGGACGACCGCCGGTCCGGTTCCCGGCACGCTGCCCGGCGCGCCGTCCCCGGAGCCCGCCGTCCCGGTGGAGGGCGCCGCGCCCCCCGCCGCACCCGGGGGTGAGGCGGGGCGCGCCCCGGAGGGGGACGACGTCCCGCTGCGCGGGCGGCGTGGGCGGCGCGCGCTGCGTGGGCCGGGGCTGCGCGAGCGGCGCCGTCAGCAGACCCGCGCGCGGATCGTCGACGCGGCCACCGAGCTCTTCGCCGAGCGCGGCTTCGACGCGGTGAGCGTGGTGGAGATCGCCCAGCGGGCCGGCGTGGTGGAGAAGACGGTGTTCAACCACTTCCCGGTCAAGGAGGGGCTGGTCTTCGAGGCCGACCCGCCGATGCGCGCCGCGCTGCTGGACGCGGTGCGCCGCCGGCCGGCCGGCGAGGCGGCGGCCACGGCCGCGGGCAGCTTCGTCGTCGCCGCGATGGCCGGCCTGGGCTCGGACGAGGCGGCCCGGGGCGTGGCCGCGATGGCCGCGGTGGTCCGCGGCAGCCGGACCCTCCAGGTGCGCGAGCGCGAGATCCTCGGGGAGCTGACCACGGCCCTGGCGGAGCTGATCGCCGAGGAGACCGGCGCGGAGGCCGGATCGCTGGAGCCGTGGCTGGCCGCCCACGCCGTCCTCGGCCTGTACGCGGGGCTGCTCGAGCTGGCCCGCGACCGGGTGCTGGCCGGGGTCACCGGTCCGGCGCTGTCGGCCGAGCTGCTGACCCGCGGCGGCCGCGGCCTGGGGCTGCTGCAGTTCGGCCTCGCCGGATACGCCAAGCGCCGGTGACCCGGCGGCGGCCGGCCGGGGGCCCGGCGGTCAGGCCGGCAGCTGGAGCGCCCGCCGCAGCTGGGCGGACCGGTCGCCGGGGATGGCGTCGTCCCGGGTGAACAGGGCGACGGCCACCATGTACTCGGCCTCGCCGGCCCAGCCGCGCCCCTCGGCGACGATCCGCCGGATGTGCTCGCCGACCTTGGGCTCGGCGCTGTAGGGCCCGAAGTCCAGGCCCATCGCGAGGAAGTTGACCACCCGGTAGCCGAGGTCGGCGGCGGTGCCGATGGTGGTCACCGGGTCGGAGTAGCTGGGAACGGCGACGACGACGTTGTCGTAGCCGGCCTTGAGCAGCGCCAGCGACAGGTCGTTGCCGTACATGCCGCCCCACAGCTCCGGCATCAGGATGTTCCGGTCGGGCGCGGGGATGTAGGGCGGGTTGGAGATGACCGTCCGCGCCGCCGGGGCCCCGGAGGAGTCGGCTCCGTCGAAGAAGTCGCCCAGCTCGACGGTGTAGCGGTCGGCGACGCCGCGCTCGGCGATGTTGGCCCGCGCCCGCTCGACCGACGGCGCGCTGATGTCGAAGCTGCGCACCCGCAGCCCCGGGAGGCCGGCCACCACGTCGGCGATCGCCGTGGCGTCGCCGGTGCCGAGCTCGACCACGCCGTCCCGCTCCCAGCCGAGCTGCTCGCGGTAGTGCTGGAGCAGCATGCACACGCTGAAGCCGTAGTGCGCCGACTCGTCGGCGGAGGAGAAGCAGCTCACCGCGCGACCCCGGCCGTCGTTCCGCCGGCGGGCTGGTGGTCGTCGTCGACCTCGTGTCGGTTGCGCACGACCCGGCCCTACCCCCGCGCGGTTGCGGTCACTCCTCCCCCGTCCGGGCCGGTGGCAGGAACTGTCAGCTCCGCGCCGCGGCGACGGCGAGCAGCTCGCGCGCGTGCGCCTGGCCGGTGTCGCTGTCGGCGAGCCCCGACAGCATCCGCGCGAGCTCGCGCACGCGGTCCTCGCCCTCGACCGCCCGGATGTCGGTGGCGGTGACCCCGGCACCGGTGTCGGGCGACTTGTCGACCACCAGGTGCGTGTCGGCGAAGGCGGCCACCTGCGCCAGGTGCGTGACGACGACGACCTGGTGGTCGCCGGCCAGCCGGGCCAGCCGGCGCCCGATCTCGCCCGCGGCCTGGCCGCCGACCCCGGCGTCCACCTCGTCGAAGACCATCACCGGAACGGGGTCGGCGCCGGCGAAGACCACCTCGATGGCCAGCATGACCCGCGAGAGCTCCCCACCGGAGGCGCCCTTGTGCACCGGCCGGGGCGGGGCACCGGGGTGGGCGGCCATGAGCAGCGCCACCTCGTCGATCCCCTCGGGACCCGGGTCGTCGGGGTGGCTGTCGATCGCGAAGGAGACCCGGGCGCTCTTCATCGCCAGCCCGGCGAGCTCGTCGCCCACCTCGGCGGCGAACCCGTCGGCCGCGGCCCGCCGGCCCTCCGACACCGCCGCCCCGAGGACGTCGACCTCGCCGCGGGCCGCGTCGCGCTCGGCGGTGAGGGCGTCGAGCGCCTCGTCGGAGACGTCGAGCTGGCCGAGGCGGCCGCGGGCGTCGTCGGCCCAGGCCAGCACCCCGGCGATCCCCTCGCCCGGGTCGGCGTACCTGCGGACGAGCCCGGTGAGGGCGGCCCGCCGGTCGAGCACCTCGGCCAGGCGTGCGGGGTCGGCGTCGAGGTCGGAGACGTAGCCGGACAGCTGCCCGGCGACGTCGGAGACGACGGCGACCGCGTCGGCGAGGTCCTGGGCCAGCAGCACCAGCGTGGGGTCGCCGGAACCGGCCAGTGCCCGCTCGGCGGTCGCCAGCGCCGCGGTGGCGTCCTGCGGGAGCTCGCCGCCGCCCGCCAGGTCGCCCGCCACGTCGCCGACCAGCGCCAGCCGGGCCTCGTCGGCCGCACCCCGCAGCGAGTCGGCGTCGCCGAGACGGCGGGCCAGGGCGTCGAGCTCGTCGTCCTCGCCCGGCTGCGGCGCGACCGCGTCGATCTCCCCGAGACCGTGCCGCAGCACGTCGGCCGCCTGGGCCAGCTCGCGGGCCTGCCCCCGGCGGCGTTCCAGATCGGCGCTCAGCTCCCGCCAGCGCGCGTGGGCGGTGCGGTAGCGGTCGAGCAGGGCGAGGTGGTCGGACCCGGCGTAGCGGTCGAGCGCCCGGCGCTGCTCGGCCGGGCGGGACAGCCGCAGCTGGTCGCTCTGCCCGTGCACCGCCAGCAGGCCCTCGGCCAGCTCGGCCACCACACCCACCGGGACGCTGCGGCCGCCCAGGTGCGCGCGTGACCGGCCCTCCGCGCTGACGGTGCGGGCCAGGATCAGGCTGCCGTCGTCGTCCGGATCGGCGCCGGCCTCGGCGGCCCGTTCCCACACCGGCGAGTCCGCGGGCAGCAGCAGCCGGCCTTCGACGCCTGCCCGGCCGTTGGCCCGGACGCGGCCGGGGTCGGCGCGGCCGCCGAAGAGCAGGGTGAGCCCGGTGACCACCATGGTCTTGCCGGCGCCGGTCTCCCCGGTGACCACGGTCAGCCCGGGGCCCAGCTCGAGGGTCACGTCGTCGATGGCGCCGAGCCCGCGGATGCGGAGCTCGGTGAGCCGGCCCGGCGCCGATCCGGTGGACGGCTCCGCCGCAGGCGCCGCCGACTCGGCTGCCGCCACGGCGGACCGGGCCCGGCGCTCACGCGTGCTCGTCCGCGGCACCGGTCACCTCCTGCCCGAACTCGGCTGCGACGACGTCGCGGGCCAGCACGTTGCGCACGGTGGGCGCCTCGTGGCCCGGACCGTGGGTGCGGGCCTCGCGGAACCCGCGGACGGGCAGGCCGAACTTGGCCACGAGGCGGTCTCCGAAGCTGGTCGCGTGGACGCGGGCGATGCGCACCGAGCGGGCGGCCCGGCGCACCTCGACGCGGCCGCCGTCGGGGACGTCGAGGGAGCGCCGTCCGTCGGCCGAGACCCGCGCGCGGTTGCCGTCGGGCGGGATGGCGACGGTCATCACCGAGTCGGGGCTGGTGACCAGCGGCCGGGCGAACAGCGCGTGGGCGTTGGTCGGCACGAGCAGCAGCGCCTCGACGTCGGGCCACACCACCGGTCCGCCGGCGGAGAACGCGTAGGCGGTCGACCCGGTCGGCGTCGCGAAGAGGACGCCGTCGCACCCGAAGCTGGTCAGCGGCCGGCCGTCGATGCCGATGACGACGTCCAGGACCCGGGACCGCTCGGCCTTCTCGACCGAGATCTCGTTGAGCGCCCAGGTGCCACCGACCACCGAGCCGGAGGCGTCGAGGACGTCGACCTCGATGGCCAGCCGCTTCTCGACCGAGTACTCGCAGCGCTCGATGGCGGCGAGGGTCTCCTCGACCGCCTCGGGCTCGGTCTCGGCGAGGAAGCCCACCCGGCCGAGGTTCACGCCCATCAGCGCGGCGTTGCTGTACCGGGCCAGCTCGGCGGCGCGCAGGAAGGTGCCGTCGCCGCCGAAGACCATGACGATCTCCGCGCCGCGCGCCGCCTCGGCGCCGGCGGGCACCACCTCGGCTCCGTCGATGGCCAGGTCCGGCGCCTCGTCGTCGAGCAGGCGGACGGTGATGCCCGCCCGCATGAGCCGGTCGGCCGCCTCCCGGGCCAGCTCCACGATGTCGCGCCGGCCGGTGTGCACCGCCAGGAGCACGTGCCGGGCGCCGCCGGAGCCCCATGCGGCCGCGATGCCGTCTGTCACGTCCCCTCCCGTTCCCCGTGTCGCCCCCCGTGTCGGCTCCCGCGCCGACGACTCTGCCCCGCGGGCGTCCTCGCCGCTGACCGGCGGCCGCTCCGGTACCTCACCGGCGCGTCACCCCGCGTCCCACCGTGTCTCACCGGGGCCCCTCCTCGACGGCACGGAGCACGTCGGCCTCCTGCGGCGGGCCGGCGTCACGGCGCAGGTGGAGGAAGAACTCCACGTTCCCCGCCGGCCCCGGCAGCGGGCTGGCGACGACGCCGGCCGTGCCCCAGCCGAGCGCGGCGGCGGCGGCCGCCACGTCGAGGACCGCCGACGCGCGGACGGCGGGGTCGCGCACCACCCCACCGGCGCCCAGCCGCTCGCGGCCGACCTCGAACTGCGGCTTGACCATCGGCAGCAGGTCGGCGTCCGCGGTCGCGCAGGCCGTGAGCGCCGGGAGCACCAGCCGCAGCGAGATGAAGGACAGGTCGGCGACCACCAGGGCGGCGGGCCCGCCGATCTGGTCCGGGGTGAGGCTGCGGACGTTGGTGCGCTCGTGCACGTGCACCCGCTCGTCGGTGCGCAGCGACCAGGCGAGCTCGCCGTAGCCGACGTCGACGGCGACGACCTCGGCCGCGCCGCGGCTGAGCAGCACCTCGGTGAAGCCACCGGTGGAGGCACCGGCGTCCATGGCCCGGCGGCCCTCGACCGGCACGGCGAAGGCGTCGAGGGCACCGAGGAGCTTGTGCGCGCCGCGGGAGACCCAGCGCGGCTCGTCGGGGTCGGTGCGGACGACGACCGGCGTCCCGGCCTCCACCCCGGTGGCCGGCTTGGTGGCGGCCCGCCCGGCGACGGCGACGCGGCCCTCGGCGATGAGGACGACGGCGTGCTCGCGCGACCGGGCCAGTCCCCGCCGCACGAGCTCGGCGTCGAGCCGGCTGCGGCGGGCCATCAGAGCTGTTCGATCGTGCGCAGCTCGCGCTCGAGCCGGGCGTGCTCGGCCTCGAAGACCTCGACGTGCCCGCCGACCGGCTGCCGGTCGAGGCCGGCGAAGCGGTCCGCCACCTCCCCGGGGGCGCTGCCCGCCGGCTGCGGCACGGCCTCGGGCAGGGCCTCCGCCGGCCGGCCGGCCGCGGGCCCGCCGGTCCGGGGGGGCGCCGGGACGGGGCGAGGGACCGCGCCCGGTGCCGGCCCGGGCACCGGGCGCGCACGGCTGGTCTCGGACATCGTGGCCGCCTCCCCGGGTGGTCGGGCCGGGCGGCGCGCACGGCCGCCAGGCGAGTGTGGTGGGCTCTTGTCCCGGTTGCGAGGTTACCGGCCGGGGACGACGGGGCCCGGCGCGCCGGCCGGCACCGCACCACCCGTACGACGACGAGGAGGTCCGCCCGCGTGGCGACGATCGAGCAGTGCATGACCGCGCTCCGGGGCGTGCTCGGCGACCTGGTGGCCAATCCCGCGGCGCAGGGACTCGACCGCTCCCTGTCGTGCAGGCTGCCCGACCTCGGCCAGGTGCTGCGCGGCCGCCTGGCGGGCGGCGCGGTGCGCGACCTGCGCGCCGAGGACGACGCCCCCGACGCCCCGAAGGCCGACATCCGGCTGACGATGACCAGCGACGACCTGGTCGCCCTCACCGACGGGCAGCTGCCGTTCGGCAAGGCGTGGGCCTCCGGGCGGGTGAAGCTCGAGGCCGGTCTGCGCGACATGCTCCGCCTGCGCTCGCTGCTCTGAGCCCTTCGCCGCGCGACCGCCGGCCGGCCCGTCCCGGGGGTCGCGGGGGTCGCGGGCCCTCGCCCGAGCCAGGCGCCGATCAGTCGCCGAGCAGTCCCCACCGGCGCAGCGCGTCGGCCGCCGGTCCGCCGTCCGGTGACACGACCGGCAGGCCGCCGTCCTGCGGCGACCCCGCCCAGTGCGCGACGCACAGCGCACGCAGCCCGTCGAGCCCGTCGTCGGCCGGACCCGCGGCCGGCTCCCCCGCTCCACCGCCGAGGACCAGCCCGGCCTCCACCGGACCGGCCCACCAGCGGCCGCAACGCCACCGCCCGGTGTCGGGGACGACGGCCGGGTGGGGGGCGAGTAGGCCGCCGCAGTCGTGGGCCAGGAGATCCGGGCGCTGCAGGGGACCGGCCGCGAGCAGGGTGGCCGGATCCGTGACGCCGGTGAGGACCAGCAGGCTGGCCGCGCCGGCGCGCCGGGCGCCCTCGATGTCGGTGTCGAGCCGGTCGCCGACCACCAGCGGCGTGTGCGCGCCCGTGCGGCGCACGCACTCGGCGTGCATCGCCGGGTCCGGCTTGCCGGTGACCAGCGGCGCCTGACCCGTCACGCCGGCCACGACGCCGACCATCGCCCCGTTGCCCGGCAGCGGACCGCGGGGCGAGGGGATCGTGGCATCGGTGTTGGTGGCGACGTGCCGCGCCCCGGCCCGGACGGCCACGACCGCCTCGGCCAGCTGCGCCCAGCCCACCTCGCGCCCGTAGCCCTGCACGACGGCGTCCGGGGTGTCCTCGGCGCGATCGACGACCGTGAGCCCGGCCGCCCGCAGCGCGGCCGCCACGCCGGGGCCCCCGACCGGCAGCACCCGGGCCCGGCCGCCCCACCGTTCGGCGACCACGGTGGCGGCCGCCTGCGAGCTGGTGATCACGTCGCCGGGAGCGGCCGGGACCCCCAGCTCGGTGAGGTGGGCGGCCACCTCCTCGGGGGTGCGTGCGGCGTTGTTGGTGACGTACCCCAGCCGCATGCCGGCCGCCCGGGCCGTGGCGAGCGCCGCCGGGACGCCGGGCACCGCGTCGGGGCCGACGTAGACGACCCCGTCGAGGTCGAGCAGCGCCACGTCGTGCACCGCGGTCGGCGCCGATGCGCTGCCGGCCGCGAGCGGGACGACGGCGGGCGAGCGGCTCACCGGGCGCCCCGCGCGCGCCGGGCCCGGACCCCGCGCAGTTCCCGGGCGTAGTGCTCCAGGTCGGGGCGCAGCGCCGCCGCCAGGGCGAGGTGCTCGGCGGCCAGGTCGAGGTCCCCCGCGCGGCTGGCGGCCAGGCCGAGACCGAACTGGGCGTAGTCGTCGGCCGGGTTCTCGGCGATCAGCCGGGTGAAGCTGCCGATGGCCTCCTGGTACCGCCCGGCGTCGTACTGGGCCCGGGCGAGCGCCTCGCGCAGGCTGCGCGACGCCGGCTCGGCCTCCGCCGCTCTCGTCAGGAGCGTCGCGGCGGCCGCCGGGTCACCCCCGGCCAGCAGTTGCAGGCCGCGCTGGTACCACTCGTAGACGCCGCCCTCCGGTGTCCCGGTCACCGTGCTCTCCCGTCCGGGCGGCTGCCGCCCACGACCGCCCGGTGCGACCGGCCGGGCGCCGGCACCGCCCGCCGCGGACCGCAGCGGGCCGCTCCTACGATTCCTGTCGTGCCCCCGACGCCGTCCGAGCCCGTGCCCGCCGGAGCGACGGGGCTGGACGTCCGGCCTTTCCGGGCGCTGACGTACCGGAGGCACGACCCCGGGCACCTGGCCCGGGTGAGTTCGCCAGCCTACGACCTGGTGACCAGCGGGGCGCGCGACCGGCTGGCCGCCGCGGACCCGCACAACGTGGTCCGGCTCATCCTCCCGGAGCTCTCGGGCGCCCCCGGCGCGGGCGACGCGGCGGCCGGTGCCCGATCGACTGCCGGACGGACGGCGGAGGACCGGGTCGCCCGCGTGGTGGCCCATGCCGCCCGGACGCTGCGGGAGTGGGAGTCCGGCGCCGTCCTGGAGCGGGACCCGGTGCCGGCGCTGTGGGTCTACGAGCTCCGGCCACCGCACGGTGCACCGGCGACGGTGGGCTGGCTCGGTGCCGTCGTCCTCCCGCCGCCCGGGTCGCGGGCGGTGCTCCCGCACGAGGACACCTTCCCGGCCGCGGTGGAGGGGCGGCGGGCGCTGCTCGCCGCGACCGAGACCGACCTGGAGCCGATCGTGCTCGCGCACGACGCGGACCCGCGGGTCGCCGCCCTGACCGACGCCGCGCGATCGGGTCCACCGGACCTGCGCCTGGTCGACGCCGACGGCGTCGAGCACCGGCTCTGGCGTGTGACGGATGCGGGGCTCCTGCGCGAGGTCCGCGCCGCCCTGGCCCGGACGGCTGCCGTGATCGCCGACGGCCACCACCGGTTCGCGGCGGCCTGCGCGCACGCGCGGGATGTCGGTGGGGAGAACGAGCAGGGGGCCGTGCTGGCGCTCGTGACGCCCATGGGCCCCGGTGGGCTGCGCGTGGAGCCGATCCACCGGGTGCTGCCCGGCCTGGACATCGACGACGCGGTCGCCGGCGCCGCACACGGCTTCCGGACGACCCGTCTCCACGTGCGCGACCGGGCAGAGCTCCTCGCCACAGCACGGCGCTGGCAGCAGGATCCCGCGCAGACGGGCTTCCTGCTCACCGACGGCTCCCGGCTGGTGCACCTGGACCGACCCGACGAGGCGGTCCGCGACGCCGTCCCGGCCGAGGCACCCCCCGCGTGGCGGCGGCTGGACGTCGTGCTCGCCCACGCCGGCCTCTTCGGCCGGCTCTGGGGGCGCGACGACGGGCCCGACGACGTCGTCGTCGCCCACGACCTCGACCAGGCGCTGCGTTCTGCGGCCGAGCGGTCCGGCGTCGCGATCCTGCTCCGGGCCCCCTCCCCCACCGATGTCGCCGAGGTCGCGCGCGCGGGTGCCCGGATGCCGCGCAAGTCCACCCTGTTCGTGCCCAAGCCGCGGACCGGCCTGGTGTTCCGCCCCCACTCGGACTGACACCGGGCGGTCACGCCGTGGCGGTGGCCGGGCCGCCCGACGAGCGCGTCACCTTGCGACCCCGGCGGCAGGCGACCTCGACCATCGAGGCGGTGCCGGCCGGCGTACGCCAGAACCGGCGCTGCAGCGCGCCCTCCACCTCCACCACGTCACCCGGTTCCCAGGCGGCCACCCGCCGCTGGAGCGCCCGGTCGAAGGTGACGCACAGGAGCACGTCGACGGTCTGCCCGCCTGGCCGTGGCTCCGGACGTCTGACCTTGATGCGGAACGACACCACGGTGTCGCCGCTGGGCAGTTCGCGGTGCTCGGCCGGGGCCGTCAGCCGTCCCCGCAGCACCACGTCGTTCCGGTCGATCACTGCGACGCTCATGGAGACAGCCTCCCGGCGTCCCACGCCGGTCGGCCGCCTCCGCACGGGCCTGTGGACGCCGCCGCCCGGTGTGGACGGTCGACGGCACGTCGTCGGTGGTCCGTGCTCAGCCGCCGGCAGGTGCCGCCGGTCCCTCGTCCCCGCCGGCCTGGGAGGCGTCCGCGCCGGTCTCGCCGAGCAGTTCGGCCACCTCGGCCTCGATGTCGGCGTCCGAGGTCCCGGGGAGGTCCAGCAGCCCGTCCCCCGGCTCCACGTCGCCCTGGTCGCCCGCGTCGCCCTCGCCGGCCGGCTCCTCGCCACCGGGACCGGGCAGCGGCCCGTCCAGCTCGCCGAACGCCACGTCGTCGTCCTCGGCCCGCGCTGCGGCGACCGCCTCCTGCCAGCGCCCGGCGTCTCCGTGCCCGGCTGCGGTCAGCAGGTCGGCGTAGGCAGCGGCCAGGCGCAGCGCGGTCTCGTCGCTCAGGTCGAGCGCCTCCGGCCGTGGCCGGCCACCGAAGGCCTCCTCGAGGACCAGCAGCGCCGCGGGCACCTCACCCAGGTCGGCGCGCGCCCCGGCCTCCACGAGCCGCAGCTCGACCGTCTCCTCCGCGGAGGCCCCAGCGCTCAGCGCCTCGCGCACCAGGCGCAACGCGACCTCCGGGCGGCCGAGGGCACGCTCGCAGTCCGCGAGGACCGCGCGGTACCCGTCGTCGCCGCTCATCCGGCGGTAGGCGCGCAGTTCCCGCGCGGCCTCTGCGTAGTCGCCGGCGTGGTAGGCCGCGACGCCCACCGCCTCCCGGACGGCCGCGATCCGGGACGCCCGGTCCCGCGCCGCGCGCGCGTGCTCGAGAGCCTCCTCCGGGTCTTCGTCGACCAGCGTCCCGGCGGCCACCAGGTGGCCGGCCACGCGCTGGGCGTTGCGGGGCTCGAGGCCGCGCAGCGCACCACGCACCGCGGCGTCCAGGTCCCGGGGGTCGGCCCACTCGGGGATCTCGGGGCCGCTCGGGACCGGAGGCGTGCGCTCGCCGCGCTCCGCGCGCACGGGGCGCCCCCGGCCCGCCGCGGGTCCGCGGTCGCGTCCGCCGGCGCCGCGCGGCCCGGACGGACGGCGGTCGCGCCACTCGCTGCCGCCGCCACTCCGCTCACCCGGGGGTCGGCGGTCCTGCCGGTCCCCGGAAGCGGCGCCCCGGTCTCCCGACGGCCGCCGGTCGCGCCACTCGCTGCCGCCGCCGTTCCGCTCCCCCCACGGGCGGCGGTCGCGCGGGTCGCGGTCGCCTCCTCCGGGCCCGTACCGGCGCGGACGGTCCTGGCCGGCCGCCGACCCGCCGGCACGGCCACCACGGTCGTCGGAGGGCCGTCGGCTGCGACCGCCACCGGCGCCCCGGGCACCGCCCGAGCCGGAGCCGCCCGGCCGACCGCGAGCACCGCTGCTCTCCCCCCGCCCCCAGGGCCGATCGCCGCCGCGGGCGGGACCGTCGTCCGGACGGGCCCGCCACTCCTGCCGACCGCCCCGGCCCGCCGAGCCGCTGTCGCCCGCGCGGTCCTGACCGGCCACCCGGCCGCGTCCGGCGCCCTCGCGCCGTCCGGGGGACGGAGTCCGGTCCCGCCAGTCCCGACGCTCGGCGTCCGGGCCGCCGACACCGCGGGAGCGGTCGTCCCGTGGGCCTCGAGCCTCCCCCTGCCGGCGCGCGTCCGCGGCACCGTGCCCGCGCCGGCCACCCGGGGGCGCCCCGCGGCCTCCCCCGGCCCGCCCGGCGCCGTCCCCGGCCGGCCGTTCGCCGCCACGACGCGCATCCCCGGCACGTCCTCTGCGCTCGGCCCGGCCCGGGTCGCCTCGTCGCTCGTCGCGCGGGTCCCCGTCACGTCGCGGTCCGGTCATGTGTCGTCTGTACCTCTTCGTCTCACTGCACGCTCGGCTGAGCGCAGGAATGGCCGGAACGGCGGACAACGCAGAAACGGGGGCCGGAGCGCGTGGCTCCGACCCCCGTTCTGGAATGGTTGTCCGGCGGTGTCCTACTCTCCCACCCCGTCTC
Source organism: Trujillonella humicola (assembly GCF_046233715.1). NCBI lineage: Bacteria > Bacillati > Actinomycetota > Actinomycetes > Geodermatophilales > Geodermatophilaceae > Trujillonella > Trujillonella humicola. The sequence goes on from NZ_JBJNRJ010000008.1 coordinate 135,354, forward strand.
CAGGGCAGTACCATCGGCGCTGAGAGGCTTAGCTTCCGGGTTCGGAATGGGACCGGGCGTTTCCCTCTCGCCATGACCGCCGTAACGCTGTGAACTTGTCGACCCACTCTCCACACACCCCGCGGTGGGTGTGTGGGGGGTCGTTCGTTCAGAGCTGCACAGTGGACGCGGAGAACTTCGACAGGTCACGGTGTTCGTGGTGTGAAGTGGGTTGTGTGGTCAAGCCC
>NZ_JBJNRJ010000090.1:0-12622 GCF_046233715.1 Trujillonella humicola
TTCGCCACCCGGTACGACAAGCTCGCCGTCCGCTACGACGCCACCGTCGAGATCACCAACATCAACATCTATCTCCGCGACTTATCAAACAGGGCCTAGTCTCGGCGAACGTGCCCGACCCCGCCCGCACCGCCGTCCTCCGCGACGCCATCGGGCTGGGGGTGGCGGTCGGTCTGTACGGCGTCGCCTTCGGCGCGGCCGCCGCGGCGGCCGGGCTGGACGCCTGGCAGGCGGCGGCGCTCTCGCTGCTGATGTTCACCGGCGCCTCTCAGTTCGCGCTGGTCGGGGTGCTCGGTGCCGGCGGCGGTGCGCTGGCGGCGGCCGGGAGCGCGCTGCTGCTGGGCACCCGCAACACCGTCTACGGCGTGCGGCTGGTCCCGCTGCTGCGACCGCGGGGGGTGCTGCGCCGGCTGGGCGCCGCCCACTGGGTCATCGACGAGACGACGGCGATGGCCGTCTCCGCCCCCGAGCGGCGGCTGGCGCGGCTCGGCTTCCTCGCCACCGGCGCGAGCGTGTACCTGCTGTGGAACGCCACCACGGTCGTCGGGGCGCTCGGCTCGGCGGCGCTGGGCAGCACGGCGCAGGCGGCGCTGGACGCCGTGGTCCCGGCCGCCTTCCTCGCGCTGCTGTGGCCGCGGCTGCAGCGAGGCGCCGCCGAGCCGGCCGTGCAGCGCCGCGTGGCGCTGGGCGGCGCGGTGGTCGCGCTGGTGCTGACGCCGTTCGTGCCGGCCGGCGTGCAGGTGATCGCCGCCGTCGTCGCCGTCGGGCTGGCCGGCCGGCCGCGGCCGCGGGAGGCCGAGGCGTGAGCGACGGCACGCTGTGGACGCTCGTGCTCGGCGCCTCCCTGGGCTGCTACCTGCTCAAGCTGGCCGGGTTGTCGGTGCCCGCCGGGTGGGTCGAGCAGCCGTGGGTGGCCCGGGTGGTGGACTTCGTGCCGGCGGCGCTGCTGGCCGCGCTCGTCGCCGTGCAGGCGCTGACCTCCGGCCAGGAGCTGGTGGTCGACGGCCGGCTGGTGGGGCTGGCGGTCGCGGCGCTGGCCCTGGCGCTGCGGGCGCCGTTCATCGTGGTCCTCGTGCTCGCCGGCGCGGCCGGGGCCCTGGTGCACCTGGTGGGCTGACCCGACCGGCTTCGCAGTCAGAACATCCGGGCCGCCCGCTGCTCCAGGTCGAGCAGGAACCGCTTGCGCGGCAGGCCGCCGCCGAAGCCGACGAGGCTGCCGTCGGCGCCGACCACCCTGTGGCAGGGGACGACGACGGCCAGCGGGTTGCGCCCGCACGCCAGGCCGACCGCCTGCGCCCCGCCCGGCTCGCCGACCGCCCGGGCGACCTGGCCGTAGGAGCGGGTCTCGCCGTAGGGGATGGCGGTCAGCTGCTCCCACACGGCGAGCTCGAAGGCGCTGCCGAGCGGCCGCAGCGGGACGTCGAGGGCCTCTCGCGCGCCGGCGAAGTACTCGCCGAGCTGCCCGGCGACGGCGGCGAGGGCGACCTCGTCGCGGTCCCCCAGGTCGGCGGCCGGCCCGGGCGGCTCGAGGTACAGCCGCACCAGCACGCCGTCGGCGGCGACGACGGTCAGCGGCCCGACCGGCGAAGGCACCACGGCGTGCGCGCGCATGGCCGCAGTCTGCCGCCGGGGACCGACAGCCCATTCAGGCGACGGCGCGCCGCAGGCCCGCCACGGCCTCGGCGAGCAGCGCGGTCCGGCCCTCGGCGGCTGCATACCGCGCGAGCAGCGCCGACAGCCGGACGGCGAGGGCGCGGGCGCGCAGTTTCCGGCTGCCGGCGATGCGACCGTAGGCCGCGAGGAAGGCCCGGCGCGCCCGTCCGGCGAAGGCGGCGAACCCGATCCCCAGGTCGACGGCGGGGTCGGCCAGGCACACGTCGCCCCAGTCGATGACGCCGGCCGCCCGCCGGTCCTCGTGCACGAGCAGGTGCCGCACGCGCAGGTCGCCGTGGACCAGCGCCGGCTCGCCGTCGGGCCGGTCGAGCCGACGGGCGGAGGCGAGCAGCCGACCGACCTCGGGGTCGCCGGCCCAGTGGCCGTCGGCCACCAGACCGCGGAGTGCCTCGTCCGTCTGCGTGGCCCGTGCCGCGGGCCAGCCGCGGTCGAGGGGATCGGTCGGCAGATCCTGCGTCGTCACGCGAGCCAGCACCGCCGGCCCGTGGAGGACGCGCAGGAAGCGCCCGGTTGCCGCCGCCGCGGGCACCCGGTCGCCGTCGGCCATCCCCGCGTCGGCGAGCTCGCGCCCCGGTACGAGAGCCGCGCCGGCGAAGGGCCAGGGATCGTCGGGGTCGTCGTCGGTGCCCGTCCAGACCGGGACCGGGACCGGGAGCGGGAGCAGTGCGGCGATCCGTGGCAGGACGGCGAGCTCGCGGGCGAAGCCGGGGAGCGCGACGGCCCGCCGCGGGAAGCGGACCACCTGGTCGCCGACGAGGAAGACGGTGTTGTCCCACCCGGTCCCCAGCGGTGACACGGGAGCGCCGGCGAGCTCGGGACGGACCCGGGCGACGAGTTCGGCGGCGCGGGCGGCGTCCACGGTGCGCGCCGCGTCCCACTCCCGACGACCACTCACCGTGCCGGGGCGATGCCCTCGGTGGCGACGTCGCGCCGATCCTTCTTCTTCTTGCCCTTCCGCTCCCGGTCCTCGCCCTGGTCGTCGACGAGCCGGCCCAGTTCACCGCGGATGAAGTCACGCGTGGCGAGCTCTCCGATGGCCACGCGCAGCGCCGCCAGCTCCCGGGCGAGGTACTCGGTGTCGGCGCGGGTCGTCGCGGCCCGGGCGCGGTCCTCCTCGGCCTGCACGCGGTCGCGGTCGGCCTGCCGGTTCTGCGCCAGCAGGATCAGCGGTGCGGCGTAGGCGGCCTGGGTGGAGAAGGCGAGGTTGAGCAGGATGAAGGGGTAGGGGTCCCAGCGCAGCCGGACGGCGGCGACGTTCAGCGTGATCCACGCGATGACGATGATCGTCTGCACGGCGAGGAAGCGCCCGGTGCCGAGGAACCGGGCGATCCCCTCGGCGAACCGGCCGACCGCGTCGGGGTCCAGGCGCAGGAACAGGCCGAACCCCCGGGCCCGGCTCCGCGGGACGTCGAGCCGCCGGGCGGGGTCAGCCACGCCGCGCCCGCTCGCGCCAGTCCTCGGGGAGCAGGTGGTCCAGGACGTCGTCCACGCTCACCGCGCCGACCAGCCGGCCCTGCTCGTCGACGACCGGCGCGGCGACCAGGTTGTAGGTGGCGAAGTAGCGGGTGACCTCCGCCAGCGGAGCTGCCGGCCGCAGCGGGTCCAGGTCGTCGAGCACCCCGCTGACCAGACTGGACGGCGGCTCGCGCAGCAGCCGCTGGATGTGCGCCAGCCCCAGGTAGCGGCCGGTCGGGGTGGCCGAGGGCGGGCGGCAGACGTAGACCTGGCTGGCCAGTGCCGGCGTCAGCTCGGGCGCGCGCACCCGGGCGAGCGCCTCGGCGATCGTCGCGTCCGGCGTGAGGATGACCGGCTCGCTGGTCATCATCCCGCCGGCGGTGTCCTCGGAGTACTGCAGCAGCTGGCGGACCGGCTCGGCCTCGTCGGGGGCCATGAGCTCCAGCAGCCGGTTGCGGTCGACGTTGGACAGCTCCGACAGCAGGTCCGCGGCGTCGTCGGGATCCATCTCCTCGAGCACGTCGGCGGCGCGTCCCTCCTCCAGCGTGCCGAGGATGGTGATCTGCTCGGCCTCGGGCAGCTCGCCCAGGACGTCGGCCAGCCGCTCGTCGTCGAGCGCCTCGGCGACCTCGTGCCGGCGCTTGAGCGGCAGCTCCTGCAGCGCGTGCGCCAGGTCGGCGGCGTTGAGCTCGCGGAACGTGGCGATGAGGGTCTCGGTGCCCTGGCCGTCCTCGGCCAGCCCCAGCCCGGTCACCTCGTCCCAGGCGAGCTGCTGCAGCTGGCCGCGGCGGCCCAGCCGACCGGGCTCCTGCACGGCGAGCCGGGTGATCAGCCACTCCCCGGTCCGGGTCTGCTCCATCCCGGCGTCGACGACGGTCGCCCGGCGGCCGGACTCGGTGATGGTCACGGTGCGGTCCAGCAGCTCGCCGAGCACCAGCGTCTCGCCGCGGCGCTGCTCGAAGCGCTTGAGGTTCAGCGTGCCCGAGGCGAGCATCACCGCGCCGGGGTCGAGCGCGGTCACCCGGCCCATCGGCACGAAGATCCGGCGCCGCGCGACCACCTCGACCACCAGGCCGAGCACCCGCGGGCAGGCGGTGCCGACGCGCAGCGCGACGACGACGTCACGGGCCTTGCCGACCCGGTCGCCGTTGGGGTCGAAGACCAGGAGACCGGCGACGCGCGAGACGTATGCCCGCGTCACCGTCGTCATGGCCGTGGAGGCTACCGTCGGCGGACGTGGACGCCCCGGCAGCGCTGGAGTACGAGATCGTCGACGTCTTCGCGCCGCGGGCCTTCGCCGGCAACGCGCTGGCGGTGGTGTTCGATGCCGGGGCGCTGAGCATCGAGCAGTGCCAGGCCCTGGCGAACGAGTTCCACCTGTCGGAGACCGCGTTCCTCTCCGCCCCGCGCGCGGGCGGCGACTACCGCAACCGCATCTTCACCCCCCACGTCGAGCTGCCCTTCGCCGGCCACCCGAGCGTCGGCGCCGCGCACACGCTCGTGCGCACCGGCCGGCTCGCCGCCGGCACGCTGCGCCAGGAGTGCGGCGCCGGGGTGCTCGACGTCGTCGTGGACGGCGGCGGAGCCCGGCTGTCCGGTGGCCGCCCGACGCTGGAGGACGGCCCGGAGCCGGGCGCGCTGGCCCGGGCGATGGGGCTGTCGCCGGCGGACGTCGCCGGCCCGCGGGCCGACGTGGCCGGCTGCGGGCTGCCGTTCGCCTACCTCGCGGTGCGCCCGGAGGTCGTTGACGCCGCCGCTCCGGACCCCGCCGCGCTGGCGGCCCTCGGCGTCGGTCACGGCGTCTCGGTGCTCGCCTGGGACGGCGCGTCCGTCCGCGCCCGCGTCTTCGCCGAGGGGCTGGGCTGGGGCGAGGACCCGGCCACCGGCTCGGCCGCGCTGGGCACCGGGGTGTGGCTGGTCGCCAACGGCCTGCTCGCGGGGGAGGGGACGAGCCGGTACGTCGTCCACCAGGGGGAGGCGATGGGCCGGCCCTCGGAGCTCGTCTGCACGGTGACGGCGTCGGGCGGGCGCGCGAGCGCGGCCACGGTCGCCGGGGCCGTGGTCCCGGTCGCCTCCGGGCGGATCCGGGTGCCCGGCCGTTGACGGACTCCGCCGTCCCCCAGCGCGCGGTCGGTGGGGCCCCGCCGCAGGGCCGGTCGGCGTGGGCGGTGCACCGGCCCGGCACCCGCGACGTCGGGATCCTGTCGCTGGCCGTCCTCGGCATCAGCCTGTCCGCCCCGCTGACCACCCTGCTGGGTGCGCCGATGCTGGCGCTGGCGTTCTGGCGCAACGCCGCCGGTGCCGCCGCGCTGCTGCCGCTGCTCCTGCGCGAGCGCGCCGTCCTGCGCGGCCTGCGGATGCGCGACCTGGGCAGCTCCGTGGTGGCCGGCCTGTTCCTCGCCGCGCACTTCGCCGCGTGGCTGCCCAGCCTGTCGATGACGACGGTCGCCGCGTCGACGGCGCTGGTCACCACCACACCGATCTGGACGGCGCTGGCCGCGCGGATCGCCGGCGTGCGGCTCCCCGGCGCGGTGTGGGGCGGGCTGGTGCTCGCCGTCGCGGGCGTCGCCCTCATCGCCGGGGTCGACGTCACGGTGAGCACCCGGGCGCTGGCCGGCGACGGGCTGGCCCTGCTCGGAGCGATCTGCGCCGGAGGCTACGTGCTGGCCGGCGCGCGGGCCCGGGTCCGGCTGTCGACGTCGGCCTACGCCGTCGTCTGCTACGGCGTCTGCGCGGTCGCGATCGCCGTCGCGGCCCTGGCCACCGGGACGCCGCTGGGCGGGTTCCCCGCGCAGGACTGGTGGCTGATCGCCGCCATCACGTTCTGCGCGCAGCTGCTCGGGCACACGCTGCTCAACCTGGTCCTGGCCACGGTGGGGCCGACGATGGTGAGCCTCGTGGTGCTGCTGGAGGTGCCCGGCGCGCTGCTGTTCGCGCTGGTCCTGCTCGGCCAGCTCCCGCCGCTGCTCGCGCTGCCGGGCGTCGTCCTCGTCGTCGCCGGGGTGGCGCTCGTCGTCCGGGCCAGCCGGCCGGCCACGATCGTGGAACCGGCCACGTAGCGCCGTCCCCCCGCCGGAGTGGCCACTTCGGCGGGCCGTTCGGGCCGTCCCTACTATCCGGTAGCTGACGGGCGGCGAGGCGCCGCCGACCCCCAGCAGCAGGAGGCACCGTGGCCGAGCTCCGTTCCCGCCGTTCCAACCTGGCAGTCCCGGGCAGCAACCCCCGGTTCCTGGAGAAGGCGAAGGGGCTCGACGCCGACCAGGTGTTCCTGGACCTGGAGGACGCCTGCGCCCCGCTGGCCAAGCCCGGTGCCCGCAAGAACATCGTGGCGGCGCTGAACGAGGGCGGCTGGGGCGAGAAGATCCGCACCGTCCGGGTCAACGACTGGACGACGGAGTGGACCTACCGCGACGTGATCGAGGTGGTCGAGGGCGCCGGGGCGAACCTGGACTGCATCATGCTGCCGAAGGTCGCCGACGCCGCCCAGGTCAAGGCGCTGGACTTCCTGCTGTCCCAGATCGAGAAGGCCAACGGCCTGGAGGTCGGCCGGATCGGCATCGAGGCGCAGATCGAGACCGCGCAGGGGCTGATCAACGTCAACGACATCGCGTTCGCCAGCCCGCGCATCGAGACGATCATCTTCGGCCCGGCCGACTTCATGGCGAGCATCAACATGAAGTCGCTGGTGGTCGGCGCCCTGCACCCGGACTACCCGGGCGACCCGTTCCACTACATCCTCATGCAGATCCTGATGGCCGCCCGCGCCCGCGGCGTGCAGGCCATCGACGGCCCGTTCCTGCAGGTCCGCGACGTGGACGCGTTCCGCGAGGTCGCCAAGCGCTCCGCCGTCCTCGGCTTCGACGGCAAGTGGGTGCTGCACCCGGGCCAGATCGACGCGGCCAACGAGATCTACGCGCCGAGCCAGGAGGACTACGACCACGCCGAGCTGATCCTGGACGCCTACGACTGGTACACGTCGGAGGCCGGCGGCAAGAAGGGGTCGGCGATGCTGGGCGACGAGATGATCGACGAGGCCAGCCGCAAGATGGCGCTGGTCATCGCCGGCAAGGGCCGCGCCGCCGGCATGTCCCGCACGTCGACCTTCACCCCGCCGGACGCCTGACCCCCTCGACGAGATCTGCACACTCGTCACCATCAGGCGCTGATGGTGACGAGTGTGCAGATCTCGACGTGCGTCAGGGGCCGAAGGAGACCGCGGACGCGGCGACCACGAAGAGGAGCAGCCCGAGCACGAAGAGGCCCACGGCGATGCCGCCGACGATGACGCCGGCCAGCGCCATGCCGTCGCCCTCCTCGCCGGTCTCCCGGATCTGCCGCCGGGCGACCAGGCCCAGCACCAGGCTGGCCGGCGCGAACACGAAGATGAACACCAGCGCGAGGATCGCCATGGTGTTGGTCGGCCGCCGGTAGGCGTACGGCGGGTAGCCCGGTGGCGGGCCGTACCCGGGCGGGCCGTACCCCGGCGGCCCGTAGCCGGGCGGGGGTGCCTGGTCGGAGGGCGGCCCCGAGGTCGGCGCGCCGTAGGCGGACGGCGGCGGGTCGCCGCGGTAGAAGTCGTCGCTGCTCATGGAAGTCCTCCCGGTCACTGGCCGACCGCGGCCGGCGGCAGGGCGCGCAGCCGGGCGGCGATGCCCTGGGCGGCTGCCGCGCCCGCCGCAGGATCCTCCGCGACGAGCACCGACACCACCGCGCCACGCCCCTGGGCGATCACGTCCTGGGTGGTGCCGTCGGTCAGCCGGTAGCGGGCCACCACGACGTCGTCGGCCAGGCCCTCGATCACCGGCGGGTCGGCGAAGGTGCGGTCCCCGGCCGGGCACGCCGCCAGGGCGTCGCGCAGCTCGGTCAGCGCGAGGGCGCCGGCGGCCGCCGAGTCGTAGGCGATCGCCTCGGACGCGACCTCCGCGGCCCCGGCCGGGTCCAGCCCGACGACGGGGAACTTGAGGACGCGGCGCTCCTCCGAGGCGAAGGTCACCCCGCAGATGCCCTCCAGGCTCGGGTTGGCGTCCAGGTCGCTGAGCTCGGGCACCGGGTTGGCCTGCACCGACCAGTCGGAGGGCAGATCGGCGTCGCGCAGCGCGACCGCGAGGGCGGCCTCCCCGGCGTTGCCCACGCTCGCCGGGTCCAGCGCGGCCGCGGCCGACTCGGCGGCCTGGGCGGGGGCCGGCGCGCTGGTCGGGGTGCCGGTCGGGCCGCCGTCCCCGGCCGCGCCGTCGTCGTCCCCGCCGCAGCCGGACAGGAGCAGGACGGCGGCGAGCGCGGCGGACAGGCGCAGGCGGGCGGTCATCCCGGCCGACGCTAGCCTCGCGGGCGGCGGAGCAGGCGGCCGAGGTGACGGGCGCCACGGTGGTGGGAGCCCCGCCGTCCCGCATACTCGCCGGTAACAACGGACACCGGAGTCCCGGAGGAGCAACCGATGGCCCGTCTCGCCCAGACCGCCGACCTGACCGACGTGCAGCAGGAGATCCTGTCCACGGTCCGGACCTTCGTGGACAAGGAGATCATCCCGGTTGCCCAGGAGCTGGAGCACTCCGACACCTACCCGACCGAGATCGTCGACGGGCTCAAGGAGCTGGGGATCTTCGGGTTGATGATCCCCGAGGAGTACGGCGGGCTGGGGGAGTCGCTGCTCACCTACGCGCTGGCGGTCGAGGAGATCGCCCGCGGCTGGATGAGCGTCTCCGGCGTGATCAACACCCACTTCATCGTCGCCTACATGCTCCGCCAGCACGGCACGGCCGAGCAGAAGGAGCGGCTGCTGCCGCGGATGGCCACCGGCGAGGTGACCGGCGCGTTCTCGATGTCCGAGCCCGGGCTGGGCTCCGACGTCGCCGCGATCCGCACCAAGGCCGTCCGCGACGGCGACGACTACGTCATCGACGGGCAGAAGATGTGGCTGACCAACGGCGGCTCCTCCTCGCTGGTGGCCGCGCTGGTGCGCACCGACCTCGGGCACCCCAAGCCGCACCAGAACCTGACCACGTTCCTGGTGGAGAAGCCCCGCGGGTTCGGCGAGGTCGCCCCCGGGCTGACCATCCCCGGCAAGATCGACAAGATGGGTTACAAGGGCGTGGACACCACCGAGCTGGTGTTCGACGGCTACCGGATCGGCGCCGACGCCATCTTGGGTGGTGAGCCCGGGCGCGGGTTCGCGCAGATGATGGACGGCGTCGAGGTCGGCCGGGTGAACGTGGCCGCCCGCGGCTGCGGCCTCGCCCTGCGCGCCTTCGAGCTGGGCATCGCCTACGCCCAGCAGCGGGAGACCTTCGGCAAGCCGATCGCCCAGCACCAGGCGATCGCGTTCAAGCTCGCCGAGATGGCCACCAAGGTCGAGGCCGCGCACACGATGATGGTCCGGGCCGCGCGGCTCAAGGACGCCGGCGAGCGCTCCGACGTCGAGGCCGGCATGGCCAAGGTGATCGCCAGCGAGTACGCCGCCGAGGTCACCCAGGAGTCCTTCCGCATCCACGGCGGCTACGGCTACTCCAAGGAGTACGAGATCGAGCGCCTCATGCGCGAGGCGCCGTTCCTGCTCATCGGCGAGGGCACCAGCGAGATCCAGAAGACGATCATCAGCCGCAACCTGCTCAAGGAGTACCAGCTCAAGCGCTGAGGGCCGTGCGAGATCTGCACACTCGTCACCATCAGCCCCTGATGGTGACGAGTGTGCAGATCTCGACGTCGGGAGCGGACGGCCGGTGGCGGCGTCCGCGCCGTCAGCCGCGACGGGCCAGCACGGGCAGGTACACCGCCAGGGCCATCAGCAGCATGGCCAGCGGGACGTGGACGACCAGCAGGCCCCGGGCGTCGTCGGCGAAATGGCCGAGGAGGTACTCGCCGAGCAGGAGGACGGTCAGCGCCGCGGTGGCCGCCACGACCGGACGCCGGTGCCGCATCCAGACGACGGCGGCGACCGTCGTCAGCAGCCCCAGCACGACGGTGGCCTCGCCGGCGTGCCGGTGCACCGACACCCACGTGCCGTAGTCGTCGGTGCCGAGGAACAGCCCGGCCCACAGGCCCTGCAGCAGGACACCGAGCGAGGTGAGCCCGACCAGCGCGCTGAAGGCGGGGTGCGGGCGGCTGTACACGGCGGCGGGCTGCGGAGTGCTCATGGCTCCTCGTCCGGTCGGCAGCGGGGCGCGGTCAGTCTGGCCCAGCGGACGCCGGGCCCGCGTGCGAGGGTCGCGGACGTGAACGGCGCACAGGCACTGGTCCGGACCCTGGTGGCGGCGGGGGTCGACGTCTGCTTCGCCAACCCCGGCACCTCGGAGATGCACTTCGTGGCGGCCCTGGACGACGTGCCGCAGATGCGCGGCGTCCTGACGCTGTTCGAGGGGGTGGCCACCGGCGCCGCCGACGGGTACGCGCGGATGGCCGGCCGCCCGGCCGCCACCCTGCTGCACCTCGGCCCCGGGCTGGGCAACGGGCTGGCCAACCTGCACAACGCCCGCCGCGGGGGGGCACCGCTGGTCAACGTCGTCGGTGACCACGCCCGGTCGCACAAGCGGCTGGACGCGCCGCTGGAGTCGGACGTCGACGCGCTCGCCGGGAGCGTCTCGGGCTGGGTGCGCCGGTCGCTGACGCCGGCCGACGTCGCCGCCGACGCCGTCGACGCCGTGGCCGCCGCGGCGCGGGGGCAGGTGGCCACGCTGGTGCTGCCCGCCGACGTGTCGTGGTCCGAGGGCGCCGAGCCCGCCGATCCGCCGGCCGCCTGGCACGCGCCGGTGCCCACCGGGTACCGGCTCACCGCGGTCGCCGCGGCGCTGCGCTCCGGGCAGCCGGTGGTGTTGTTCGTCGGCGGGGACGTCGTCGCCTCGGAGGCCGGGCTGCGGGCGGCCGCGCAGGTCGCGGCGGGCACCGGCGCCCGGCTGATGAGCGAGACGTTCCCCGCCCGCGCCGTCCGCGGTGCCGGGCTGCCCGACCTGCCGCGGCTGCCCTACCCGCCGGAGATGGCGATGGCCTCGCTGGCCGGCACCGCCCACGTCGTGGTGGCCGGCGCCCGCCCGCCGGTGCACTTCTTCGCCTACCCCGACACCCCGGGGACGCCGGTGCCGGAGGGCTGCACGGTGCACGTGCTGTCGGAGCCGGGGGAGGACGGCGTCGCGGCGCTGCGGGAGCTGGCGGACCTGGTCGCCGGGGAGGCGAAGCCGGAGCTGCTCGAGGCCTCCCGGCCGGAGCTGCCGACCGGGGAGCTCACCCCGCGCACCATGGCCGCGGTCGTCGGCGCGTTGCTGCCGGAGCGGGCGATCGTGGTCGACGAGGCGCTGACCTCCGGCGTGGGCCTGGCCGAGCTGACCTCCGGGGCGCCGCGGCACGACTGGCTGTCGCTGACCGGCGGCGCCATCGGCGACGGGCTGCCGATGGCGGTGGGTGCCGCGGTGGCCGCGCCGGACCGGCCGGTGCTGGCGATCCAGGCCGACGGCAGCGCCATGTACACGATCTCGGCGCTGTGGACGATGGCCCGCGAGCAGCTGGACGTCACCGTGCTGGTCTGCGACAACGGCTCCTACGCGATCCTCGAGCACGAGCTCTCCCGGGTCGGTGCGTCCGGCGGCGGGGAGCGGGCCGGCAGGCTGCTCGACCTCGGCGGCCCGGGCCTGGACTTCGTCGCGCTGGCGCAGGGCATGGGTGTGCCGGCCACGCGCGCGACGACCGCGGAGGAGCTGGCCGAGCAGCTGCGCACCGCGCTGGCCGAGCCGGGCCCGCACCTGGTGGACGCCGGCCTGCGGTGACCGGGGGCGTCACCCCTGCGGGGCAGAGCCGGTTTCGGCTCGTGTAGTTCCGGATAGGGCCGGCCGATCCCAGATCGACAGCGACGTCGACGGCTGGGAGGCAGGGTGCGCCGGGATCTGCGGGCGAGCACGGCGGGAGCCGGGGTGGTCGCGGCCGCCCTGCTCGCCGTCCACCTGGCGGTGTACGGCAGCCTCGCCGGGTTGCTCCTCTACTACGCGGTGGAGCTGGCCGCCGTCGCCCTGGCCTGGCGGGGCAGCGGGCGCCAGCCGGAGCGTGCCCGCCCGGCCGTGCGCCTGCTCGCGCTGGGTCTGACCCTCTTCTTCCTGGGTGACGTCTGCTGGCAGGTGCAGGCCGAGCTCGGTGTCGGGGCCGACGTCGCAGCGTCGGACGCCTGCTACCTGGCCAGCTACGTCGCGCTCGGCCTCGGGCTGTGGCGGCTCGCCGGGGGGCGCGAGCGCTCGCGCGACGGGATCGTCGCGGGCTGGATCGACACGCTGGTCGTGTTCGTCGCCGGCCTGGCGCTGGTGTGGCAGCTGTCGCTCGCGTCGATCGTCTCCGACGCCGAGCTCCCGCTGGGGACGCGGCTGGTCTGGTCGCTCTACCCGGCCCTCGACGCGGCGCTGCTGGGGCTCGTCATGCGGCTGCTAGGCCGTGTTTGAGAAGTCACCGGAAGGGTCCATCCGGCGTGTTGGTGCCGGGAAATAGGCGAGGCCTCCGGTAGAGGGATCAACGACCAAGAAGA
>NZ_JBJNRJ010000091.1:0-10683 GCF_046233715.1 Trujillonella humicola
GCTTCAGCCTTGAACTGCGGACTGAACTTCCTCCGCTGCTCGGGCATGAACGCATCCTCTCAGTTCAGAGGACGTGTCCAAGATCGTTGGTACACCCCATTCGGCCATGCATCAGCATCGACCCACCGGCAAGGTTTGTGGTCAGGGCACTAGCCACGACCGTGAACCGCTCCGAAAGCTCATGACGGCCCGGCAGTGTGGTGGGCCAACGGGCGTACGAGCCCGCCGTCAATGTCCGAGCGAGACCGTGGGCGCCGCGACGTGACAGCCGGTCCCAGCAGTAGCCGTCCTCGGGGGGAGGGGGGCGTCTTGCCCGCCACGACGGGCGGAGGCCGCGATGGACGAGGTCCCCCCGTGTCGGCACATGACACTCTGCCGCTTTGCGCCCATGCGGTCGGCGACGTGGCCGTGCCTCACGCGTGCCTTAAGCAGCGGCCAAAGGTGGGCGGCAGCGGTCAGCAACGGTCGGAATCACTGAGGCACGAAGGTGGCGCCGACGCCGATCTGAGCTGGCCGAACAGGGCATGGGAGCTGGTCACAGCGTGGAGCGGGTGACCGGGATCGAACCGGCATGGCCAGCTTGGAGGGCTAGGAATCCGAGCGTCTGTTTCGGCTGGTTCAGGGAGCTCTTTGCCGCATCCCGTGCCTTCAGCGTGCCTTTGCTGATGGCGAACAGGCACGTCGCGTTGTTCGGCAGGTCGGCAGTTGCGCCCTCGCCGGCACACGGCCGCGTCGAGGCGAGAGCCGAGGCCACGGTGCACCGCGGGATGCCGTGACCGTCGAGGCGCAGCGTTTCGCGGGCCTGACGCCGATCATCCGGGGACACCTGCGGGCACCGCCACCGAGGCGAGGCCGCTCGGAGGTGCGAACGTATGCGGAGACATGGGCCGCGGTCGAAGGGCCCGACCCTGGCACGTCCTCGTCCGACCAGATCCCCGCCAGATCCACCTGCCGCTTGGGTCGGCGCGCAGTTCGGTCATGTTTCGGCCGCCTGTCGTCTGCGGGGCAGGACACGCATGGCCGGCCCGGCGAGCAGAGCCGACGCGACAGCGAGCACTGCGGGGAGATCGCCGGTTCGGGCGTAGGGGGTGAGGCCGGTGCGCAGAGGAATCGTGGCTGTGAAGAGCTCGGGCGTACCGAGCTCGCCCTGCTCGGCGATGCTGCCGTCGGGCAGGACGATCGCGGTGTAGCCCGTGGGCGCGGCCTGCAGGACAGCGCGATCCATCTCGAGTGCCCGCATCTGGGCGGCTGCCACCTCCGTGGCCGGCACCTCCTCTGTGGTGTAGGAGGCGGCGTTGGTCGGTACCAGGAGCACCTGGCCGCCGGCGGTGACGGCGGCGCGGGCTCGGTCGGCGAAGAACACTTCGAAGGAGATGACGACACCCAGCGGCCCCGCGGGGGTGTTCAGCAGCCCGGGGCCGCGGCCGGGGACGCCGTCCCGGGGGACGAGTGCGGTCATGTCGGACAGTTGCTCGATCAGGTCGCGGGCCGGGATGTACTCCCCGAACGGGACGCGGTGCACCTTCTCGTAGCGATCCACGATGCGACCGTCGGGGGCCCAGGCGACCGCGACGTTGCGGAAGCTCGTTTCCCCGGACTCGATGATCCCGGCGACGACGGTGGCGCCGGTACGCCGGGCCAGTGCCGCAATCCGGTCGGCTTCGCGGGTGTCGGCCACCGGTCCGGTGACCCCTATGCTGCTCTCCGGCCACAGGATCAGGTCCAGGTCGGCCGGCAGGTCCTCGCTGACGTCGAACAGGCGCTCGGTCACCTCCTGCGCGTCAGCCTCGACGGCGGGGATCCCGCGTGGGCCGCCCCCCTGCACGACGGCAGCCTGCAACTGGTTGGCCGGTGCGCCGCTCGGCTGGGCGAGGGCGACGCCGGCGACGCTCACGGCGGCCACTGCCGCTACCAGCAGCAGTGCGCGCATCCGCCGCTGGGCCACGGCCATCCCGGTCACCGCCGCTCCGGCGCCGGTGGTCAGCCCGACGACGAGGAGGGCGCCCCCAAGGGGGGCAGCCGCGGCGAACGGGCCGTCGAGCTGCCCCAGAGCGATACCGGGAAGCGGAAAGCCGCCGAAGGGAAACCGGGCGCGCACCATCTCCAGCGCAACCAGTGCGGCCGGAAGCGTCCACCACCGATGTCGGCTCGGATCGACGAGCAACATCGCGCCGGCGAACAACGCGACCTCCAGCACGAGGACAGCGGCGAAACCGGCCGGATGGAAGTCGGCAAGCCAGGACAGCGTCGGCGCGAAGAAGCCCACCCCCGCTACTGCTCCCAGAACCAGCCGCTGCCGCCAGAGCAGGCCGAGCAGCGCCCACGAGAGGACGGCCGCACCGACCGGCGCCAGGTACCACGCCGACCGCGGGGGCATGCTCCCGGCCAACAGCACGCCGGCCGCCACCCCAGCGAGCAGACATTGCCAGCCGGGCAGCCATCGGCCCCGCCCCTCGTAGACCGTCGCCTGCGTGTGTTGCGACCCAGTGGCGGTCGAGGCTGTCTCCTCCGCCGGGGTCACGGCGCGGCCGTCAGCTGGGACAAGAGCTCCTCGAGCCGGGCCGAGGACACCGGCCCGAGCTGCCGGTCCACGACGCGGCCGTCGGCGGCAACCGCCAGGGTCACCGGTAGTCCGCGCGCAGCCAACTCGGCCAGCAGTGCCCCGTCCTCGTCCACCACGTGGGCGTAGGTCACGCCCACGTCGGTCAACAGCGAGATCGCCGCCGAGCGGCTGTCCTGCGTGTTCACTCCCAAGAACCCGACTCGATCGCCGTAGCTCTCGTACGCGGCCTGCAGCACCGGCATCTCCTCGCGGCAGGGGCCACACCAGCTCGCCCACAGGTTGACCAGGACCGGTCGGCCGCCGAGGTCCTCCAGGGCCATCTCCTGGTTCCCCACCAGGCAGGGCAGGCGCAGTGCCGGCAGACCCGCCGTACCTTCGACCGTCGCGCCGTCGGCGGCGAAGGACTCGCAGCCGGCCACGTCGGCGGGGACAGCGACCCGAGCCTCGTCGGCGTCCCCGGCCGAGGTCGGCTTGTCTGTTCCACAGGAGCTGACCGTGGCTGCGACGAGGACGGCGGCGGCCGAGCGGCGGATCCGCGACCAGCGGGGGAGTGCCGAGTAGCGGGTCTCGGAGGTCGCGGTCCATCCGGTGCGGATCGGCTGATGGGGTTGCACCGCTGCGCCTACGCGGCCGGGCCGGGAGAGTCCGTCGGCGACTTCTGGCACCCGTCGAGCCGAGACGCTCAGCTCTCGGGATGCTCGCCCGCCCTCGCAAGGAGGACGCCGTCGGACCCGACGAGTGCGCGGAGCTTCTGGCCGGCCCTCTCGCGCGCGGGTCCTGGACGCCGCGATGACCCGCTGACAGATCACGTGCTGCGCTGCTTCCTCGACGAGCCGTCCGCGAGCAAGCTGACGACGACTCTTTCAACTCGTTCGTGCGCCTCGCCGCTCCCACCCCGTGCGAGCCCCGCGACCGACACCGTCGTCGAGGCCTCATCGCTGAGGGCAGGCCCTCGCGTGTCGGTGATCCGGACGAAGACTCGTTCGCGGCGCACCAGCAGCGTCGCCATGAGTCCGAGCAGCATCGTGATCGCGCTGACGAGGACTCCGACCTGCCCCGGGTCGTGAGAGACCTGCAGGGCTGCGAACTCTCGGTAACCGTCGAAGCGCACCACGGTGCCGTCCTCGAACGTCGCACTCTCCCCGATGCCCAGGTTCGCCGCGCCGACCCGGTTCAGCGCTCCCATGTCGATCAGCCTCTGGTCGAGAGCGAACACCGACTGTGGGGCGCCGCTGTCCAGCCCGAGGTAGCCGCGGTAGCCGATCAGGGCGACCTGTGGATCCAGCGGCCGCGCGTCCACCGACGTCAGGACGCCGCCCTGAACCCGACCGGTCGGGGCGAAGAAGCCCTCCAGGGCGAAGTCGTCGCCGGAGCCGTCCCCGAGGTCGGGCAGCTTCACCACACCTTCGCTGGCGAAGGTCGTGTTGTCCCGGGGCAGGAACGGGGCCGAGAGTTCCTCGAAGACCTGACCGTCCGGCAGCGTCACGGTGAACAGGGGCGTGAAGCCGTGCCCGGTCACGTACAGGCGATCACCGTCGGAGCGGAAGGGGTCGTTGACCCCGATCGTCGTCTGCTCCGTGGGTGCCCCCGGTTCGGCCTGGACGCCGATGTCGGCGGTGAAGGAGGCCGGCGTGCCGTTGGGCTCGTACGTGGCGCGGAAGTCCTCGAGGTCGAAGCAGAGCGGCGTCAAGGTCTCCGGATCGACCATCGGCCCGGCAATGTAGCGGTCGTACTGCTGGATGGAGTTGCAGAAGCCATCGCCCTCGGTGACCAGGATGCTGCCCTCGTAGCCCCACAGCTTCCCGCCGGCCAGCGCGACCAGCAGCGCCAAGAGCGAGAGGTGGAAGACGAGGTTGCCGGTCTCCTTGAGCCGGCCGCGTTCGGCCGAGATCTCCACGCCCGTGGCGGTGCTGCGCCGGGACACCCGGAAACGAGCCGATCGCAGATCGGCCTCCACTCGCTCCGCCACGGCGTCCGCGGGCCGCGACACCCTCTCGGCGGCGTGAACCGGGAGCCGGTGCAGATGCCGCGGCACAGGCGGCACATCGGCCCGTACGGCGCGGAGGTGCTCGATGCAGCGCGGCACCAGGCAGCCGATCAACGAGACGAACAGCAGGAGATAGACCGCCGAGAACCACGGGCTCGAGAAGACGTCGAACATCCCCAACGTATCGAGCACGGGCGCCAGCTCGGGGTTCTCGCGGAAGAACGCTGCTACTGCGGTGGGGGTCAGCGACCGCTGCGGGAACAGCGAGCCGGGCACAGCCGCCAGGGCGAGCAGGAACAGCAGCACCACCGCCGTCCGCATGCTGGTCAACCACCGCCAGCGGCGCAGCAGCCACCGTCCTCCCCGGTGCGGCCACGAGCCTCGGGAGGCGGGGGCCGGCGGCCGTGCCGGGCGCGTCTGGAGGTCAGTCACGGCATCCGCGCTGCGGACTGGCTGCGGACAAGCGCCGTCGGACACGGCTGGACCCTCGAGTGCTTGCTCACGGCGACTCCTTCACGCGGCCTCTGGGCCCCGGCGGACGGGTCCCTGCTGACTCGGACTGGAGGCGGCGTGGTCGACCGAGGGCGGGAGGACTGGGTCGACACGCTACTAGGCGCGCTCGTAGACGCCGCGCGGCGGCGCGCATGACGGGTCCGGCGCGCGAGGGTGTCGGGATCTCGCCGGTCGCTAGGCAGGGATGTCCAGAGCACGCCGACCTCGGTTGGCCGTCGTAGGCCACGTGCCGCGGCCGCGGTGGTTCAACTACGACGAGCCTGGCGGTCTGCCGTATCAGCGAACCGTTCCGCTGCGGCGGCTGCTGAGGTCTTCGGCGTCCTCGTCACGAACCCGAGCTCTGCGACTGATTTGCCCCGGCCGCAGCAACCGAAGGGCAAGCAACCGGTAGGCCTCGTTGCGGTTCGTGAGGCATTGCTGCCGTTCGGGCGAGCACGCCGGCGCCGGGTTGATGCACGTATGGCGAGGAGTCAGCCCGGGAAGCCCGACGAACGGCCTGTCGACTACGCCTCCCTCGGCCCACCGGGCCAGCGCGTTATCATCGTCAGGTGACGATCACTGACGTGTCGGCGGAGGCCGCCTCGCGACCAGCGCTGGCGCCGGCGGCTGCGTTGTTCCACGGCCTGGGTGACTCCACCCGGCTCGCGTTGCTCCGGCGCCTCGCTGAGGGCGAGGCCCGAGTGGTCGATCTCGTGGCGGAGCTCGGCCTGGCGCAGTCCACGGTGTCGGCGCACCTGGTCTGCCCGCGGGACTGCGGTCTGGTCGACTCTCGCCCCCGGGGCCGCGCCTCGGTGTACTCCCTGACTCACCCTGAGCTGCTGGACCTGCTCGCCACGGCGGAATCGCTGCTCGCCGCCACCGGCAAGGCGGTCGTCCTGTGCGCCGGCTTCGGCGGAGCCCGAGCGGAGCTCCGACCCACCACCACACCCGAGACCACCCGCGACGAGAAGAGCACCCGATGAGCGACGCCTGCGGCTGCAGCGACGACGAGACGACCCCGGCCGGCAAGGAGGCCGAGGAGCACGAAGCCGAACGGCTCTGGGAGGTTCGGGAGCTACAAGCAGCGGCGGTCGCCGGCGTGCTCCTGGTGGGTGCACTGTTCGCCGGAGGCGCCGACCGTGCCGGCCTGCAGCTCGGTCTCGAGGGGGCCGCGCTGGCGGTCGGGGCCTGGACCTTCGTCCCTTCCACGCTGCGCCGCCTGGCGAAGGGCAAGATCGGCGTCGGCACGCTGATGACGATCGCCGCTGTCGGAGCCGTGCTGCTGGGCGAGGTCGGCGAGGCCGCGATGCTGGCCTTCCTGTACTCGATCAGCGAGGGCCTGGAGGAGTACTCGCTGGCCAAGACCCGCCGCGGGCTCCGCGCGCTGCTGTCCCTGGTGCCCGAGCAGGCGACCGTGCGTCGCGACGGTCTCGAGCAGGTCGTGGCTCCGGCCGAGCTGCGCATCGGCGACGTCATGGTGATCAAGCCCGGCGAGCGGATCGCCACCGACGGCGTCGTCGGTAGCGGGCGCACCGCTCTGGACGTCTCGGCGATCACCGGTGAATCGGTTCCGGTGGAGGCCGGGCCGGGCGACGAGGTCTTCGCCGGATCCATCAACGGAACCGGCGTGCTCGAGGTGCGGGTCACGACAACCGCCGAGGACAACTCGCTCGCCCGCATCGTGCGGATCGTGGAGGCCGAGCAGTCCCGCAAGGGCGAGGCCCAGCGTCTGGCCGATCGGATCGCCAAGCCGCTGGTGCCCGGCGTGATGATCGCCGCGGCGGTCATCGCCGGCATCGGCAGCCTGCTCGGTGATCCCCTCGTCTGGATCGAGCGCGCCCTCGTCGTGCTCGTCGCAGCGTCTCCCTGCGCGCTGGCCATCTCCGTGCCGGTCACCGTCGTCGCCGCGGTGGGCGCCGCCAGCCGCCTGGGCGTGCTGGTCAAGGGCGGCGCCGCCCTGGAGGCCCTCGGCGCGATCCGCGGGGTTGCCCTGGACAAGACCGGCACGCTGACCCGCAACCGACCGTCGGTGGTGGACGTCGCCGTTGTCCCGGGGGTGAGCCGCGAGCAGGTGCTGGACGTCGCCGCGGCGCTGGAGGCCCGGAGCGAGCATCCTCTTGCCCGGGCCATCCTGGCTGCGGTTCCCGGCGTCACGCCGGCCGACGATGTCGAGGCTGTCGTTGGAGCCGGGCTCGTCGGCCGAGTGGCCGGCCGCCCGGCGCGGCTGGGCCGTCCCGGCTGGATCGAGGCCGGCGTGCTCGCCGGCGATGTGCAGCGGATGCAGCACGCCGGGGCGACCGCGGTGCTCATCGAGGTCGACGGGCAGCTCATCGGTGCGGTCGCCGTGCGCGACGAGCTGCGTCCGGAGGCGGCGGAGGTCGTCGCTCAGCTGCGCCGCGACGGCTACTCCGTGGCCATGCTGACCGGCGACAACACCGCCACCGCCACGGCCCTGGCCCGGGAGGTGGGGATCGAGCAGGTGCACGCGGAGCTGCGCCCGGAGGACAAGGCGCGCCTGGTGGCCGACCTGCGGGGCCAGCGGCGCACCGCGATGGTCGGTGACGGCGTCAACGACGCCCCGGCGCTCGCCACCGCCGACCTGGGTATAGCCATGGGCGCGATGGGCACCGACGTGGCGATCGAGACCGCCGACGTCGCGCTCATGGGCGAGGATCTGCGGCACCTGCCGCAGGCCTTCGGCCACGCTCGCCGGGCCCGCCGGATCATGCTGCAGAACGTCGCGCTGTCCCTGGGCATCGTCATCGGTCTCATGCCGCTGGCGTTGTTCGGCGTGCTCGGCCTGGCCGCCGTCGTGCTCGTGCACGAGGTCGCCGAGGTCTTCGTCATCGCCAACGGCGTGCGCGCCGGCCGGACCAAGCCGCTGACTTCGGCGCCCACCGCGCCGGCGTCGGCGCCCGTCGAGTTGACCGGCGCCGTCCGGTGACCGGGGCCGGGGGCTCCGGCCCCGGGCGGGTCCGGCCGGTTCGTCGGCGGCTGTGGGTGGTCGCAGCCGCGGCCGCAGTTGCGGCGGTGGACCTCACCGCGAAGACCTGGGCAGAGAACCGGCTGTCGGCGACCGGGGTGGAGCTCGGGCCGGTGGACCTGCGGCTCGGCTACAACTCGGGTGTGGCGTTCTCCGTCGGCGCGGAGGCTCCGGCCTGGCTGGTCATCGGCGTCACCGCCGTGATCACCGCGGCAGTGGCGGTGTTCGCCTGGCGCACGGCACGTCACGGCGGCCGAGCCCAGCTCGCCGCGCTGGCCCTCGTCCTCGGCGGCGCGGTGGCCAACCTCGCTGACCGCGCCGCGGACGGCGTCGTCACCGACTACCTGCACACCGGCTGGTGGCCGACGTTCAATCTGGCCGACACCGCGATCGTCACCGGAGGGCTGTTGTTCGCCGTGACTGTCTGGCGCGGTGAGGCGGCGCAGAAGCGCCTCGAGCGCTCGGAGGCCGCAGTGTCGTCATCCTCAACGGATCCGGCCTCCCCGTCGGGCCAGGAGGCAGTGTGACGCGCTGCTGAGCCGCCGCGTCAGCGCGGGGGTGTGATCGGCCCGGTGCGCTTGTGTGCCGTGGCGGTGTAACGCTGGATGATCTCGGCTCTGGTCTCCAGCCGGACTGGACGTCCCTCGAGGAAGTCGTCGATCTCGTCGTAGCTGAGGCCGAGGACTTCCTCGTCGGGTAATTGTGGGCGCAGAGACTCCAGGTCCGCGGTCGGGGTCTTGGTGATGATGCGGTCGGGCACGCCCAGGTGTCGGGCGAGACGACGCACCCGGCGCTTGGTCAGTCCTGCGAGCGGGTTGGCGTCGACTCCGCCGTCGCCGAACTTGGTGAAGAAGCCGGTAAGAGCTTCGGCGGCGTGGTCGGTGCCGATCACGAGCCCGTCGAGCGCGGCGGCGATGCCGTACTGGGCGGTCATCCGCTGGCGCGCCTTGATGTTGCCCAGTGCGTGGTCCGCGCGGTCGGCGGAGGCGAAGTGGAGCCCTGCGGCGGTCAGCCCGGCCAGTGCGGCATCGCTGGCCGGCTGGATGTCGACGGTGAACAGGTGCTCGGGCTCGATGGCGTCGAGGACCAGTCTGCAGTCGGCCTCGTCGTGCTGCCGTCCATAGGGAAGGCGCACTGCCACCAGCGCGGCAGACCCAGCAGGGAGACGACTCACCGCGCGGCGGCAGAGCATGCCCACCGTCGCGGAGTCCACGCCGCCACTGACGCCCACGATCAGCGTGCGGAGGCCGCTGGCAGCGAGCAGGTCTGCCAGGAATCGGCTGCGGCGGTCCTCCTCGTGGGCGGGATCGAAGTCGGACGGCACACCCAGTTCGTGGGCGATGCGTTGCTGTTCGTCCCGCGCGTCGTTCATCACGTGCGATCCCTTCAGAGCCGGTCCTCCATGAGCGTCGCTCGAGTGGCCGTCGACCACGGTCCGGTCCAGCAGCCTGATCAGCGGGCCCGTGCCCAGTGGTGGTCAGTGCCCTCCGGGCCGGCGCCCAGCGGCGGAGCCGTAGGTGGGACACAGGTCGACGGCATCGCCGGTCTCGGCGAGGAGGCGCTCGGCTGCCCCGAGGAGTTCCATCAGGTGCGGTTCAGTCGTCAGGGAGAACATCGACGCGCGGCCCTGCGGTCGAGACGTCACCAGTCCGCAGTCGCGGAGGCAGGCGAGGTGTGCGGACACGGTGGATTGGGCCAGGCCCAGGTGCGCCGTGAGGTCTACGACCCGGTGCTCGCCGGCGGCGAGGTGGCGCAGGATCGCAAGCCGAGCCGGATCGGACAGGCTGTGGAAGAGCGAGGCGGCCGGGGACAGAGCCCGGGTCTGGTCGACCGCGAGGCCGGACGAGGCCTCGGCGGCCGCCTGCGGTTCAGCTTTCATCGACACCAGACGATGTTACGTGGTGGTCGTCAGGGGCGGCAACCTGCGCCGGCCGCGACGGGGCGGGAGCGAGAGACGCATCGAGCCTGGTCAGGCCTTCCGGTCGGCCACGCCGAGTACATAGTGGCCTCGGATCCTGGTCCGCCAGCGTGTGCCGATGGCGAGGCCCTGTCGCTCGAGTTCTGCGACGAACTCGGCAGCGGTGAACCGGTTCTGCGTGGGGTGGTCGAAGAGCCATCGATACCCTCGGGTGGCCAGCGCATCAGCGGTGACCTCGTCGAAGTAGAAGCGGCCGCCAGGTCGCAGTACCCGCGCGATGTCGCCGACTGCCGCCTGCCAGTCCTCGACGTGGTGCAGGATCCCGAAGTCGAACACCGCGTCGTAGCTGCTGTCGGCGGCATCTAGTGCCCTGACCACGAACGTTCGCCGGGATGATGAATAACAGTGGTGTGATCAGGCGGCGGTTCGCTGCCGGGGCTGGCCCCACCGGCGGTGGCGTTCGCTGCGGACTCGGGCGCGTTCCCGGCGTTCTGCGGCGAGTACGTCGGGATGGCGGGCGTGGGCGTTGCGCCAGCGCAGATGGGCGTGCAGGGCGCGGGTGAGTGCCACGTGGTTGGGATGGTTGGAGCCGGCGAGGACGAAGGAGCGCAGCGGCCCGAAGTGCGGCTCGATCGGGTCGGCCCAGGAGGCGTAGGTCGGGGTGAAGTCCAGTTCCACGGCGTGCCGGGCCGCCCAGGCGCGGATCTTGGGGCCCTTGTGCGCCGACAGGTTGTCCATGA
>NZ_JBJNRJ010000092.1:0-10607 GCF_046233715.1 Trujillonella humicola
AACTCCTCCGAGTACACCTTCCGCACCACGAGCCGATCATCTCGCTTCCTCCAGGCTCAGCCTGGGTTCAGCGTGTCCACTGATCGGGGTCAGGTCCCGGATGCTCGGGAACGGGCACGTCCGGTTCGGAGGGCGGCCCGGGGAAACGGACCAGCCGCGAGGCTGGCACCGCGCCCCGGGTCGACCCCTACCTGGAGCGACTCAACAAGGAGATCAAGCGGCGCACCGACGTCGTCGGCATCTTCCCCGACGACGCGTCCCTGCTCCGGCTGGCCGCCTGCGTGCTGATCGAGGCGCACGACGAGTGGCAGGTCGCCGACCGCCGCTACCTCTCCGAGGCCTCCATGGCCCTGCTCACCCCGCCCGAGCCGACCGCCCTCGAGCCCCGACGCACCGACGCACCGACTCCAGCGAGGTGATCGACCAGCCCGCCCTGCAGACGGCATAGTCAGCAACACCGCAGAGCAGCACGCGGACGAGCTACACCACCCCACGGGGCACGGCCGATGCGCCTGGCGTTCGTAATCTTCGGGCTCTTCGGGGCGGGAGAGATCGCCTACATCATCGGTTGGATCATGATCCCCAAGGCCCGGTGACCGACTCCCTCACACGTCGCTGCACCTGCCGCAGAGATCGGCCGGCCCGGGGACCGGCATCGGTCACTCCCGCGCCAGGACGTCCATCACCTGATGCCGGATTTCGAGGTCCTCACGTGCAGTGACGACGACGGTCCGCGCTGCCGCGCGCGGTGCGCTGACGTCGCCGTCCTCGGTGGTCGTCCGGTTGCTCTCGCCGTCGACGGCGAGGCCGAGATGGCCCAGCGTCGATGCGACAGCCTCGCGCACCTGCCAGGCATGCTCGCCCACACCCCCGGTCATGACCAGCAGGTCCAGCCCGCCGGTGGCCGCGGTCATCGCCGCGATCTCCCGGACCAGGCGGTGCAGGTAGACATCCAGGGCGAGCGCGCAGTCCGAGTCCCCGGTGTCCCGCCCGGCGAGCACGTCCCGCAGGTCGCCGGAGGTGCCGCTCAGCCCCTTGAGCCCGGCGTGATGCTCCAGGACATCGCCCAGCTCCGATACCGGCACGTTGCCTTGCTCGAGCAGCCAGAGCAGGAGGCCGGGATCGAGGGTGCCGGGCCGGGTGTTCATCACCAGACCGGCCAGCGGCGTGAATCCCATCGTCGTATCGACGGAGACGCCGTTGCGCACGGCGGCCAGCGAGGCGCCGGCGCCCAGATGACAGGAGACGATCCGCAATTCCTCGGCCGGCCGGCCGATCAGCTCAGCGGCGCGGCGCACGGCGTAGGCGTGGGAGAGCCCGTGGAAGCCGTAGCGGCGCAGCTGCCACCGCCGGTTCCACTCCCGGGGCAGCGCGTACGTGGCGGCCGCAGGCGGAAGCCTGGCGTGGAACGTGGTGTCGAAGCAGGCAACCGCAGGGGTGTCGGGCAGTAGCTCATCGGTGGCCCGGATGCCGGCCAGCGCACGCGGGTTGTGCAGCGGCGCCAGGTGGCAGACCGACCACAGGTAGCTGGTCAGCATCGGGTCCACCCGGGCCGGGCCGGTGTGCCGGGAGCCGCCGTGCACGATCCGGTGGCCGATCGCGTCGACCGGCCCGCACGTCTCCAGGAACTTCGCCAGCGGGCCGAGGTGGCCCTCCCCCTGCCAGCGCTCGACCGTGGTCGCCGCGGTGACGCGGCCGTCGTCGTCGAGCCGGGTGAGCTTGAGGCTGCTGGAGCCGGCGTTGACGACGAGGACCTTCACGGCTCAGGCTCCCGCAGCGGGTCCGCCTCCGCGATCACCGGGCCGGCCGCCCCCGACCACTGCCAGTCGCGGATCTCGGGCAGGTCCACACCGTGGGTGCGCACGTACTGGCGGTGCTCGATCAGCTTGTTGGTCAGCGCCTCACGGGCGTGCGCGCCGCTGTCGCGCAGCCGCGGGATGCGGTCGATCGCGCTGATCGCGAGGTTGAACCGGTCGATCCGGTTCATCACGCAGATGTCGAACGGCGTGGTCGTCGTCCCTTCCTCGACGTAGCCGCGCACGTGGAAGTTCTCGTGATTGGTGCGCCGGTAGGTCAGCCGGTGGATCAGCCACGGATAGCCGTGGTAGGCGAAGATCACCGGCTTGTCGGTCGTGAACAGCGAGTCGAAGGCGGCGTCGGACAAGCCGTGCGGGTGCTCGCGTTCGTCCTGCAACCGCATCAGGTCCACGACGTTGACCACCCGCGCCTTCAGGTCGGGGAACCACCCGCGCAGGACCTCCACGGCGGCCAGCGTCTCCATCGTCGGCACATCACCCGCGCAGGCCATGACGACGTCCGGCTCGCCGTCGGCGTCGCTGCTGGCCCAGTCCCAGATGCCGATGCCCTTGGTGGCGTGCACGATCGCCGACTGCATGTCCAGGTACTGCAGCTGGGGCTGCTTTCCCGCGACGATCACGTTGACGTACTGGCGGGTGCGCAGGCAGTGGTCGGCGACCGACAGCAGCGTGTTGGCGTCCGGCGGCAGGTACACCCGGATGACGTCGGCCTTCTTGTTGACCACGTGGTCGACGAATCCAGGATCCTGGTGGGAGAAGCCGTTGTGGTCCTGCCGCCACACGTGCGAGGTGAGCAGGTAGTTCAGCGACGCGATCGGCCGCCGCCACGGGATGCCGTTGGTCGTCTTCAGCCACTTGGCGTGCTGGTTGAACATCGAGTCGACGATGTGGATGAACGCCTCGTAGCAGGAGAAGAACCCGTGCCGACCGGTCAGCAGGTAGCCCTCCAGCCAGCCCTGGCAGGTGTGCTCGGAGAGGATCTCCATGACACGGCCGTCGGGTGCGAGGTGGTCGTCGTCGGACAGCCGGTCGGCCATCCAGGTGCGGTCGGTGGCCTCCAACACGGCGCCGAGGCGGTTGGAGTTGTTCTCGTCGGGGGCGAAGACCCGGAAGGTCTCCATGTTCTGCCGCATGACGTCGCGCAGGAACGTGCCCAGCACGCGGGTGGCCTCCACCGCCCCGGCGCCCGGAGCGGGGACATCGACGGCGTAGTCGCGGAAGTCCGGCATCCGCAGGGGCTGCAGCAGCTCCCCGCCGTTGGCGTGCGGATTGGCGCTCATCCGCCGCTCCCCCGCGGGGTGCAGCTGCCGGACGGCGGGCACCGGTGCCCCGTCGGCGTCGAACAGCTCCTCGGGCCGGTAGCTGCGCAGCCACTCCTCGAGCACCCTCCGGTGGCCGTCGTCGGAACGGGCGTCGGCGAAGGGCACCTGGTGCGACCGCCACGATCCTTCGACGCGGTGGCCGTCGACCTCCTTCGGGCCGGTCCAACCCTTCGGTGAGGCCAGCACGATCATCGGCCAGCGCGGCCGCTCGGTCACACCGTCCTTCCGGGCCCGCCGCTGGATCTCGGCGATCTCGTCCAAACAGCGGTCCAGGGTCGCGGCGAACGCCTGGTGCATCTCGGTCGGGTCGGAGCCCTCGACCACGTAGGGGGTGTGCCCGTAGCCGCGCATCAGGTCGCACAATTCGTCGCGGCCGATGCGGGCGAGCACCGTCGGGTTGGCGATCTTGTAGCCGTTGAGGTGCAGGATCGGCAGCACGGCGCCGTCGCGGCGGGGGTCGACGAACTTGGTGGAGTGCCAGCTGGCGGCCAGCGGGCCGGTCTCCGCCTCGCCGTCGCCGACGACCGCGGCCACCACCAGGTTGGGGTTGTCGAACGCCGCGCCGTAGGCGTGGACCAGGGCGTAGCCCAGCTCCCCGCCCTCGTGGATCGACCCCGGGGTCTCCGGCGCCACGTGGCTGGGGATGCCGCCGGGGAAGGAGAACTGGGTGAACAACCGGCGCAGCCCGGCCTCGTCCTGCGAGACGTCGGGATAGACCTCGCTGTAGGTGCCCTCCAGCCAGGCCGCCGCGACCGGCCCGGGGCCGCCGTGCCCGGGACCCATCACGTACATCATGTCCAGGTCGCGGGCGGTGATCGCCCGGTTGAGGTGCGCGTACACGAAGTTCAGCCCGGGGGTGGTGCCCCAGTGGCCGAGCAGCCGCGGCTTGACGTGCTCCGGTCGCAGCGGTTCCCGCAGCAGCGGGTTGCCCATGAGATAGATCTGCCCCACCGACAGGTAGTTCGCCGCTCGCCACCAGGCATCGATCGCCGCCAGCTCCTGGTCGTCCAACGGTCCGGCCAAGGCCTCGGTCTGCGGTGCCTGCACGGCGACGTCCATGCGGTGCACTTCCTCTCGGTCGTCGGAACTGGTGGCGGGTTCGTTCCCGATCCCACCGAAGTCCCTCCGCCCCGGCAAGCGGGACCGGCAAGCCGGCTCACTAGCCTGGGCACGCAGGGCCGAACGGAGACGACCGAAGCCACCGGCGAACGCCGGTGCGGCAGGAGCGCCGATGACGACCGCCGACCCGACCACGACCGACGACGCCGTCACCGGTGGCCGATGGCACGTCCTCTCCCGCACCGACGTCCTCGGCTGGCTCGACACGAGCGCGCACGGCCTGTCCGGCACCGAGGCGGCGCGGCGGATCGGGCGGTACGGCCGCAACGAGCTGCCCGCGACCGAGGCCACACCGGCGTGGCGCGTGCTGGCGCGTCAGTTCGTCAGCCCGCTGATCGGGATCCTGGTCCTCACCTTCGTCATCACCCTGGTCCAGCGCCACTGGGTCGACGCCGGCGCCATCGGACTGGTCCTCCTGATCAACGCCGCCATCGGCTTCTGGCAGGAGCGCCGGGCGGAGACTGCGGTCCGGGCATTGCAGCGCTTGTCGGTTCCGGTCTGCCGGGTCCTGCGGGACGGCGCCGAGCGGGAGATGGCCGCCGCCGAACTCGTCCCCGGGGACGTCGTCCTCCTGGAGAGCGGGGAACGCGTGCCTGCCGACCTGCGGCTGCTCGAGGTCAACGGCCTGCAGGTCGACGAATCGATGCTCACCGGCGAGGTGCTGCCGGTGACCAAGCAGGTCAACCGGCTGCCGGTGCACACCCTGGCCACCGACCGCACGAACATCGTCTTCAGCGGCACGCTGGTCACCGCCGGTCGAGGGCGCGGCGTCGTCGTCGGGACCGGCACGAGCACCGAGCTCGGCATGATCAACGAGCTGGTGCAGGGGCCTGCCGGTCAGTCCCCGCTGCAGGTGCTGACGCACACCCTGGAGCGGCGGATCGCGCTAGTGGTTGCGCTCGCCGCGGTCGGCATCTTCGTGGCCGGCCTGGTGCTCGGCAACGACCCCTCCGACATGTTCCGGACCGCGGTCGCCGTGGCGGTCGCCTCCATCCCCGAGTCGCTGCCGATCGTGCTCACGGTCGCCATGAGCCTGGGTGTGGCCCGGATGGCCCGGCACAACGCCATCGTCCGCACGCTGCCGGCCGTGGAGACGCTCGGCTCGACCACGGTCATCGGCTCGGACAAGACCGGCACGCTCACCCGCAATGAGATGACAGTCCAGGTGGTCTGGACGGCGAGCGGCACCCTCGACCTGCGGAACGGCCGGCCCGCCGGCGGCCGCGACGGGTTGCCCGACACCGCGTGCCGGACGCTGCGCGCCGGGGCGCTCACCAACGAGGCGGTCCCCGCCCCGCCCGAAGCCACCACGGCCGCCGGGGACCCGCTGGACTACACCGGCGACGCCGTTGACGTGGCGATGCTGCGCGCGGCGGTGCAGTTGGGCGCGGTGACGCCGCAGGAACGCGACGCCCGGTGGCTCGCGCACGCTCCCTACGAGCCGGAGCTGCGGCTGTCCCAGACGGTGCGGACCGACGACGAGGGCCGGCGCGTGCTCTACGTCAAGGGCTCCCCCGACGTCCTCGCTGCCCTCTCGACGACGCTGGCCACCGACGAGGGTGAGCGCCCGTTCGACCCCGCGCCGGTGGAGGCGGCCAACTCCGCCCTCGCCGCCGAAGGGATGCGAGTGCTCGGCACCGCGATGCGGGTGCTCGACCCCGACGAACCGGTGCAGCGCCCGCTGCCACCTCCCTCCGGCCTCACCTTCCTCGGGCTGGAGGGCATGGAGGACCCGCCCCGGGCGGGCGTGGCCGAGGCGGTGGCCGACTGCCACCGGGCCGGGATCACCGTCGTCATGATCACCGGCGACCACCCGGCGACCGCGGCCTCGATCGCCTCACGTCTGGGGATCGGCACGGGCATCCATCCGGTCACCGGCGCCGAGATGGAGGACATCGACGACCACGTGCTCGCGGCCCGGCTCCGCAAGAGCGGGGTCGCCGCACGGGTCACCCCGCAGGACAAGCTGCGCATCGTCCGCATCCTGCAGGCCGAGGACGAAGTCGTCGCCGTGACCGGCGACGGCGTCAATGACGCCCCCGCGCTGCGCGCCGCCTCCATCGGGGTGGCCATGGGGCGCTCGGGCACCGCCGTCGCCCGCGAGGCGGCCGACATCGTGCTCACCGACGACAACTTCGTCACGATCGTCGACGCGGTGAAGCAGGGCCGCGTCACCTTCAACGCCATCCGCAAGGCCACCTTCTTCCTGCTCGCCACTGGCTTGGCCTCCTTGTTGTCGGTGTCGGCCAACCTGCTGGCCGAGCAGCCACTGCTGTTCCTGCCCGTGCAGCTGCTGTTCATCAATGTCGTGACCAACGGTCTCCAGGACATCGCGTTGGCGTTCGAGCCACCCGAGGGCGACGAGCTGCGGCGCCCACCGCGTGGCCGCCGGGAAGGACTGCTGTCCGGGGTGCTGTGGCTGCGGACAGCGCTGGCCGGCGCATGGATGGCCGGCGCCATCCTCGTCTCCTTCCGCTGGGCGCTCGACCAGGGCTACGCCGAGGAGCAGGCCCGCACCATCGCGCTCACCCTCTTCGTGATGCTCAACTTCTGGCTGGTGCTCAGCGCGCGGGCCGAGAACCGCTCGCTGTTCGCCCTCAACCCCTTCGGCAACCGGCTGCTGCTCGGCAGTGCCCTCGGCGCGCTACTGCTGTACGCCATCGCAACCCAGTGGTCGGCCACCGACGAATGGCTCGGCCTGGTGCCGCTGTCGGCGTCGGAATGGCTGATCTGCTGGCTGCTCGGCGCCTCGGTCCTGCTCATCGTCGAGCTGGACAAGTTTGCGCACTGGCGGGCCCGCGTCCGGCACGAGCGCCGGCTGTCCGAACCGGTCTGACCCGCCGCTCACGAGGGCGGCATCGGGCGTGGGCGGTCAGCGCGCTGGGCGGGCACTTCCGGTGCTGTCCGATGACTGCCGGGATCGCTCCGGCGGGCGGGTGGCGAGCACCACGGGCAGCGTGCACTGCGCGGTGGCCGCCTCCGCCACGCTGCCCAGCAGCCGATGGGACAGACCGCGGCCCCGGCGGCCGATCACCAGGACGCCGGCCTGCTCCGCCTCGGCGATCTCCAGCAAGACCCGGGCGGGCTGCCCCATCCCGACCTCGAGCACCGGCGGTTCACCCCCGGGGTCCAACCACCCGGCGCGATCGGCCAGCAGCTCCGATGCGGCCACCTGCCCGCTGCCTCCGCTCTCCTCGTCATCGGCGGGCACGACGGCCACGAGGACGATCCTCGGTCGAAGGTGCCCGAAGAGTGCATCCGCGTCGCGGACCGCCTGGTCGGACTCGGCTGACCCGTCCACTCCGACGACCACCGTGAGGCCGCCACGCACGCTCGGCGTACCGCTCGCGGCGCCGGGCTGGCGCCGCACGACGACGACCTTTCGCTGTCCGCGCTCCGCGGCGATCGGGATGAACAGCGGGCCAAGGACCGCGCCGAGGAGATACCAGAGCGGATTCCGGTACCCCTGGCGTCCCAGCAGAACCAGCACGGCTAAGAGTCCAGAGAGAACCCACACTCCGAGCACGGCGAGCGCGAAGACCCATGTCGACATGGCTGACCCGTCAGATGCGCCAGAACGGCAGCCTGGTCAGGCTGCTGGATGTCACCTGCTCGGCGCCCCAGCGCCTCACAGGGCTGACCGCAGCGAGTCCAGCTGGGATCGGCGTGCGGCAACGACGAGCTTGTCGCCGACCCGGATACCGCGCGCACCGTCGTCTTCGACCAGCTCCGGCGTCTCGTCGTCGATGACACCCAGCAACGTGGCATCCGGCCCGAGCCGAGGAACGACGTCATGCTGCGGCAGGCCCACGACCGGGGAGCCACTGGCGACATGCACCGTCTCGACGACCACTTCCGCAGGATCCGCCGCCGCGCCGGCCGGCTCTCCTTCTGCGGTGGCCACCCGGAAGCGCACACCGGTAAGCAAAGCAGCGACCACGGCGGCGTCCGCCCCGGACAGGCGCACCGTCATGAGCGGACGGTCCAGCTCCGGGTCGACCAGCACCAGATGCCGCGCCCCTCGGTCCTCGACCAGGATCACCAACTGCCTGTTCCGCTCCGCCGGCACGGTATAGCGCCAGCCGATCCCTGGCAGCCGCTCCGCCTGCACCGTCAGGTCCGACATTTCCACCTCCCACAGCGCGCTCCGCAGCCACTGTCGCCCACTCGACTGCCGGATCAGCGGTAGCACTCCTCTTCGACGGTGTACCGGATGAACTGCCCGTCCAGCCACCGGTGCCGTAGTGCCATCCGGCCGTCGCCCGCTGCGGCCCCGTCACATCATCACGCCGCACATGGCTGTTGCCGGCCATCCGGTCGCGGCCTGCGAGTCGACGACGGCTACCCGGCAAGACCACTGGAGGTCTCTCGGCCGCCTCAGCGTCACGGGGTCGGCTGGCTACGCCGATCAGCAAATCCCCGTCGCCACCGGTCTCGCCGGACTGGCGGCTGGCCGTTCGGTCATCTTCGTCAGCCGCCGCACCTCGGCGGTGTCCAGCTCCAGCAGCGCGACCGCCCGTTCGGCCGAGACGTCCTCGGCCAGCAGTGCGCGCACCGTCTCGGCGAGCGTCGCCGTCGCCGCCTGCAGCCCCTGTTCGGCCTCCCGCCGCCCCTCCACGGCCACGAGTGCCTCGGCCGTCGCCTGCTCGATCCGACGGTCGTGGTTATCGCGGGCGGCGTCCAACGCCCGTCATCGCTCCCGCGCCTTCGTCAGCGCCGCCGCCTGCCGACTCACCGTTCTGACCACCGCTTCCTCCGCTCGCTCAGCTGACCGTCTCTGTGGACAGAGGACCGCCATCCCCACCCCCACTGGCTGCGCGGTGCCTTCATCTCTTCGGCCGCGTCGAAGCTGACAACGTTCGCTGCATCTCCCACGATGAGCGCGCCGGTCGGCGCGGAGCAGCGCGCCGTCGATCTGGGTCGGTGCTGTCGCCGATGGCCATGCCGGCAACGCGAACGGCCGCTCATCGCTACAGAGCCGTCTTGGTCGGGTCGGGTCGGCTCGGGTCAAATACGCCAATCTTCGTCAGTACGCGAAACCGGATGAGCTGTCGATGCCTGGGCCTACCTTGCGCTGTGAGCCCACCCGGACCAGCGTCACGACCGCCCAGAGGAGTGCGCCATGGAGAACCCCGACGACCTGCTGACCACGGCCGAGGTTGCCCAGATCATGCGCTCGCCCGTCTCCACGTTGAGGTACTGGCGGCACCTCGGCACCGGGCCGCAAAGCTTCCGTGTGGGACGGCGCGTGGTCTACCGGCGCGCCGACGTGACCGCGTGGCTGCATAAGCAGGCCCAGGCAGGACGCGCCGAACGAGCGGGGTGAGCGGTAGAAGTGAGCGCCGCCCCGCCGTCGTGCCAGGACTTCACAGCGACGGAACTCAGCGGTTCAGCACCTTCGCCGCCTCGGCGCTGACAACCTGCCGGCCGAAGTAGACGTCGAGCGTCATCGACGGGTTGGCGTGGCCCAACTGGTCGGCGACCTGGCGCGGACTGAGGCCGGCCTCGTCGAGGCGCGTGGCGACGGTCTTGCGGAACGTGTGCGAGGTGACCCACGACCAAGGCCCCTCCTCACAGCGGATGCGCCGCCCGCCTGCGCCGGACTTGAAAGAGCCATCGTCGTCGAGTTGATAGCCCGTTCCGCCGCAGGTCTCGCATTCGAACGAGTCGAGCAACTGGCGGAGGTCTCCTGAGACGTTCGACGGATCCCGCAGAGTGCCGGTCAGGGGCGGAGGGAATACGACCCGAGCGTCCGTCTGCCGGCGAGGGCTCGCCCGCCGCGCCTCCAGCATGCGGACGGCGAAGTCAGGGAGCGCGACGATCCGCCAGCCGGCGGTGGTCTTCGGCCGCGGCTGGACCGTCAGCCCGGCGCCCGGAACGCGGACCACGGTGGCGTTCACCTCCCACGTCCGGGCCTCGAGATCGAGGATCGGCTTGCCGTCGCCGTTGGTCCCGTACCTCAGGGCCAGCGCTTCGCCGATCCGGCAGCCGGTGGCGAGCATCCAGTCGACGAGGTCGGGCAGGTCGAGCTCGACCGCGCGGTCGCTGGTCCGGAACAGCTCGACGAGTCGTCCGGTCTCTGCCGCCGTGAATGCGCGTGGCGCCCGCTTACCACTGCTGATCTTGGCGGTCGAGTCGCGCACCGGATTCACCGCGATGGCGCCGTCCCGGATCGCCAGTGCGAACATCCCGGAGAGGCAGGGCCTTGCCCCCTGATCTTGGACACGCGTGGGGTGTCTACGCCGCGGTCGGCAGCGTAGCCGGGGCCCGGCGGGCCTCGTAGTCGTTCGGGCTGGTCTGGCCGCAGGCGGAGTGCCGGCGGCGGGTGTTGTAGCGGGTGGCCCAGGCG
>NZ_JBJNRJ010000093.1:0-9777 GCF_046233715.1 Trujillonella humicola
ATCGCCGCTCGTCTTCCCACCACACCTCATCGGCACGGTGATGATCAAGCGACAGATGTCATGAGACTTCATCCCTGACACATCTCATGGGACTCGACAGAGGCGTAACACCGACGAATCTCCTCCGGCACGTTCCACGTGCAACAGTCCCGGCCATGGCGATCCGGCTCGGGGCGAACCAGTACGGCAAGGCGGAGGTCCGCGTCGTGGCGGTGGACCGCAGCTCGCCGCGGCACGGGATCGTCGACCTGAACGTGAGCACGACGCTGCGCGGCGACTTCGCCGCCGCGCACACCGCCGGCGACAACGCGCACGTGCTGAGCACCGACGCGCAGAAGAACACCGTCTTCGCCCTCGCCCGCGACGGGGTCGGCTCCCCCGAGGCCTTCGGGCTGCGGCTGGCCCGCCACCTCGCCCGGGCCTACCCGTGGATCAGCGGCGCCCGCGTCGCGGTGGAGTCCTACGGCTGGGAGCGCATCACCGCCGGGGGCACCCCGCACGACCACGCCTTCCGCCGCCCCGGCGGGGAGGTGCGGACGGCGGTGGTCACGGTGGACGGCTCGGGACCGGACGCGGACGTCCACGTGCTGGCCGGGCTGGCCGACCTCGTCGTCCTCAAGACGACAGGCTCGGAGTTCTGGGGCTTCCCGCGCGACCGGTACACGACCCTGGCCGAGACCACCGACCGCATCCTGGCCACCGCGGTCACCGCGCGCTGGCGCTACACCCGCGACGGCCTGCCGTGGGACGACCTGTTCGCCGGCGTCCGCGCCACGCTGCTGGAGACCTTCGCCGCCACGCACTCCCTCGCGCTCCAGCAGACCCTGTACGCGATGGGCGAGGCGGTGCTCGAGCGCTTCGCCGAGGTCGCCGAGGTGCGGATGTCGATGCCGAACCGGCACCACTTCCTGCAGGACCTCTCCGCGTTCGGGCTGGACAACACCCCCGGCGCGCAGCCGGTCGTCTACCACGCCGACGACCGCCCCTACGGCCTCATCGAGGGCGCGGTCGAGCGCGACGACGTGCCCCCCGCGGAGGTGGCGTGGCTCGGCACGCCGGGCTTCTGCTGACCGGGGGTCAGGCGGCGCCGCCGGCCTCCACGCCGATCCCGCCGAAGAGCACCGTGGCGCGGATGCGCAGGTCCGCGGTGTGCGGGTCGGAGGTGCGCTGGACGCCGCCGTCGGAACCGATGCCGCCGAGGCCGCGGAAGCGCCACCAGACCCGCCAGTCCGGCGGCACCCGCACCGCCGCGCCGGCCATCAGCAGGCGGGCGGTCAGCTCGACGGGCGTCTCGGGCCGCGGGATCGCGGTCAGGTCGATCTCGGCGCCGGCCATCGCCAGGTCGACGTCCACGCGCACCAGGTCGGGCGCGCGCGGGTGCAGCTCCAGCCCGTCGTGCGTGACCACCCGCCGGATCTCCGTCGCGTCCTCGTCGCCCCGGTCCCGGCGCCGCGCCGCCACGCGGCCGGCCAGCGCCACCGCGGCCTGGAACGCGAACCAGCCGGCCACCCACGGCAGCGCCCGCCTCGCGACCTGCCGTGCCCCGCGCCGGGGAGCACGCCGCCGCGTCCGCCGCGTCCGCCGTGGACCACTCGTCGCAGCCCTGCCCATGCCCACCAGCCTGCCCGACGCGGGCCCCGCTGCCCAGGGCCTCGCGCCCTCCTGCGACGATCGCCGACCGTGACCGCCGAGCGGGAGACGCTGACCTACGAGCTGTTCGGGACCGCGGGCCGCGAGCTGGCCGAGCAGGTGGCCGCCGACGGTTTCGAGCCCGACCTGATCCTGGCGATCGCCCGGGGCGGGCTGTTCCTCGGCGGGGCGCTGGGTTACGCGCTGGACGTGAAGAACCTCTTCGTGATGAACGTGGAGTTCTACACCGGCGTCGACGAGCGGCTGGACCTGCCCGTCGTCCTCCCGCCGACGCTCGACCAGGTCGACGTCACCGGGGCCAACGTGCTCGTGGCCGACGACGTGGCCGACACCGGCAAGACCCTGGAGCTGGTGCGCGACTTCTGCACCGGGTACGTCGCCGAGGTGCGGACGGCGGTGATCTACGAGAAGCCGCGGTCGGTGGTGCGCTGCGACTACGTGTGGCGGCGCACCGACCGGTGGATCGACTTCCCGTGGTCGTCGCAGCCCCCGGTCCGCTCCCGCTCGGCCCGTCCCGCGCACTGACGAGAGCCTCGCGCTCCCCGACCACCTCGGCGAGATCTGCACACTCGTCACCATCGACGGCTGATGGTGACGAGTGTGCAGATCTGGGCACGGGGACGCCGGGGTCAGCAGCGGAAGTGGGCCACCGCGGCCTGCAGCGAGCCGGCCATCCGGGCGACCTCGTCGATGGCGGAGCGGGCGTGTCGGTGGAGTGACTCCAGCCGAACGGCGGAGGGGCTCGCGTTGCCCGCCCGCGTCGCGCGGACGGCGCTCAGCGGCGGGTCGACACCGTCACGGTGAACTGCCGGCCGGCGTCGGCGACCCGGGTCGGCCCGACCAGCCGGCGCAGCGCGGCGCGGTGCGGGAGCCGGTTGTTGTAGACGGTCCACAGCTGGCCGCCGGGCCGCAGCACCCGCGCCGCCGCGGCGAACAGCCGGTCGGCGGCCGCCGTCACCACCGCCGTGCCCAGGTGGAAGGGCGGGTTGCACACCACGAGGTCCACGCTGCCGGCGGGGACGCGCGCGGCGGCGTCGTCGCGGGTGACCTCGATCCGTCCGGCCAGCCCGTTGGCGGCCGCGGTCGCCCGCGCGGAGACCACGGCGGCAGCGGACTGGTCGGTGGCGAGCACGCTCAGCTGCGGGCGGGCCGAGGCCAGGGCCGCGGCGAGGACGCCGGTGCCGCAGCCGAGGTCCAGGGCGGTGCCGGCGTCCGGCGCCATGTCCGGCAACGCCCGCAGCAGGGCCCGCGTGCCGTCGTCCACCCGCGGGCCGGCGAAGGCGGCGCCGGAGGCGCAGACGGTGAGGCCGGTGGCGTCGTCCCGGCGGCAGCGGGGCGAGGACGGCCGCACGTCGCGCCGGGGCCCGCGGGCGACGAGCAGCCGCGACTTCTGCCGCGCGAGCGTGGCCGAGACGTCGGCGAAGCCGGCGCGCAGGACGTCGTTCATCGCGTGGGACATGTGCTTGACCCGCCCCCCGACGAGCAGGGTGACGTCGTCGGCGGCGTGCACGGCGACCAGCTCGGTGAGCTCGCGCAGCGCGTCGAGGGCCTTGGGTGCCTTGGCCAGCACCACGCGGGCGCCGGCGACCAGGTCGCCGTCCAGGGGCAGGGACCGGTGGTGGCCGGTCAGGCCGGTCCGCCCGGCGTTGGCGGCCAGCGCGAGCTCGCCGACCAGCAGGTCCTGGTGCACCCGGACGTCGCGGGCGCCGTGCAGCGCCACCGCGCCGAGGGTGATCGCACCGTGGGCGTCGTCGACGACGACGACCTCGCCCGGGCCGGCCGCTGCGAGCAGCGGAGCGGCCTCGTCGAGCAGGAGCCGGTCGGTGGCGTCGACGGCGACGAGGTCGGGCGCCTCGACGTCCGGTTCCCGCCGCAGTCGCGCGAACAGCGCGGCGCCATCAGGCATAGGAAGCTTTCCCCACGTATTCGGCTCGCAGACGTGGGCACAGCTTCCTATGCCTCGGCGGGCCGCGCCGTCACCGCCGCGGGGTGGCGGTCACGAGGTCGGCGACCACCCGCCCCAGCTGCGGGCCGACGTCCTCCTGCAGGAAGTGCCCGCCGCCGGCGAGGGTCACGTGCGGCCGCACCCGGGCGCCGGGCACGACCCGCTGGAAGACCGCGTCGCCGCCGCCGGTGATCGGGTCGGAGTCGGAGAAGGCCGTGAGGAACGGCTTGTCCCACCGGGCGAGCACCTCCCACGCCGCCCGGTTGGCCGCGGCGGCCGGGTCCTCGGGGGTCGTCGGCACCAGCGCCGGGAAGACCCGCGCGCCCGCGGTGTAGCGGTCGTCGGGGAAGGGGGCGTCGTAGGCGGCGACCACCTCGGCGGGCAGCTCGGTCACCGTGCCGTTCTGCACGATGCGTCCCACCTCGAACCGCGGCGTCTCCTGGGAGAAGCGCTGCCACGCCAGGAACGCCTCGCTCATCGGGTGCTCGCCGGTGGGCAGGCCCGTGTTGGCCACCACCACCCGGGCGAAGCGGTCGGGGTGCTCACCGACCAGCCGCAGCCCGATCAGGCCGCCCCAGTCCTGCGCGACGAGCGTGACGTCGGTCAGCCCCAGGCCCTCGAACAGCGCCTGGCGGACCCACTCGACGTGCGCGGCGTAGGTGTAGGCGGCCCGGTCGGCCGGCTTGTCGGAGCGGCCGAACCCGATCAGGTCGGGCGCGACGACCCGCAGGCCGGCACCGGCCAGCACGGGGATGACGTGGCGCCACAGGAACGACCACGACGGCTCGCCGTGCAGCAGGACGACGACCTCCCCGTCGGGCGGGCCGGCCTCCACGAACGCCATCCGCAGCGCCTCGCCCCCGACGGTCGGGCCGCCGCCGAAGGTGACGTGCCCGACCGGGTACGGGAAGTCGGGGACGGCGGCGAAGCGCTCCTCGGGCGTGCGCAGGACCTCCATGCGGACATCCTCCCGGCCGGCCGGCCCCGCCGCAGGGCCCCGCGCCGCGCGGAGCATGAGGGGCGGCGGGGTCCTCGGTCAGACGCCGGGGAGGCCGACCGGGCAGGAGACGCCGGTCGAGTGCACCGGGCAGTAGCCGTTCGGCACCTTGTACAGGTACTGCTGGTGGTAGTCCTCGGCGTAGAAGAACTCCCCGAGCGGGGCGATCTCGGTGGTGATCTCGCCGTAGCCCGCGGCGTGCAGCCGCTCCTGGTAGGCGTCGCGGGTGGTCCGCGCCGCCTTCTCCTGCTCGGCGTCCGCGTAGTAGATCGCCGACCGGTACTGGGTGCCGACGTCGTTGCCCTGACGCATGCCCTGGGTCGGGTCGTGGTCCTCCCAGAACGCCTTCAGCAGCTGCTCGTAGCTGGTCACGGCGGGGTCGAAGACGACCAGCACCACCTCGGTGTGCCCGGTGCGCGCCGAGCAGACCTCCTCGTAGGTCGGGTTCGGGGTGAACCCGCCCGCGTAGCCCGCCGCGGTCGAGTAGACGCCGGGGAGCTGCCAGAAGACCTTCTCCACGCCCCAGAAGCAGCCGGCGCCGAACACGGCCGTCTGCATGCCCTCGGGGAACGGCGGCTGGATGCGGTTGCCGTTGACCGCGTGGAACTCCGGCACGAGGGGGAGGGGGTCGGGACGGCCGGGCAGCGCGTCCTCGCGCGCCACGGGCTCGGTCTTGTACCGCGAGAACAACGACATACCCCCAGCGTAGGACCGTCCCGCCACCCCGGACGGCGCCGCCGTCGCGGCCGGGAGAGGATCGGGGCCGCCCCCTCGTCCCGCCCCGGAGGTAGCACCGTGCCCGTGTCCGCCCGCGAGTGGCACCTCGCTGCGATCCCCCACGGCGAGCCGACACCGGAGGACTTCCGGCTGGTCGAGGTCGAGCACCCCGGTCCGGCCGAGGGCCAGGTCGTCGTCCGGATGGTCGCGATGTCGGTCGACCCCTACATGCGCGGGCGGATGCGGCCGGAGCCGTCGTACGCGGCGCCGTGGGCGGTCGGCGAGGTCATGAAGGGCGGTGCGGTCGGCCGCGTGGTCGAGTCGCGGGCGGACGGCGTCCCGGCCGGCGCCCTCGTGCTCACCGACGCCGGCTGGCGCGACGTCGCCGTGCTGTCCGCGCGCGACGTCCGCGTGCTGCCGGTGCTGGCCGACGTCTCGCCGACCCACCACCTCGGCGTCCTGGGCATGCCCGGGCTGACGGCGTACGCCGGGCTGTTCCGGGTGGCCGCGTTCGAGGCCGGCGACGACGTCTTCGTCTCCGGCGCGGCCGGCGCCGTGGGCAGCCTGGTGGGCCAGTTCGCGCGGCTGCGGGGCGCCGGATCGGTCGTCGGCAGCGCCGGCAGCCCGGAGAAGGTGGCCTGGCTGACCGGCGACCTCGGCTTCTCCGCCGCGTTCGACTACCACGACGGCCCGGTCTCCCGGCAGCTGCGGACGGCGGCGCCGGACGGGATCAGCGTCTACTTCGACAACGTCGGCGGCGAGCACCTGGAGGCGGCGATCGGGGCGCTGCGGGTGCACGGCCGGGCGGCGCTGTGCGGCTCGATCTCCGGCTACAACGCGACCGAGCCGCCGCCGGGCCCGCGGAACATGAGCCTCATGGTCGGCAAGCGGCTGACCCTGCGCGGGTTCCTGGTCGGCGACCACGGCGACCTGCGGGCAGAGGCGACCGAGGCGATCGCGGGCTGGCTGCGGTCGGGCGAGCTCGTGGCGCGCGAGACGGTGTACGAGGGGCTGGAGCAGGCCGTGCCCGCCTTCCTCGACCTGCTGCGCGGGGCCAACACCGGGAAGATGGTCGTCCGGCTCGCCCCCGACCCGGACTGACGGTGCCCGCCGCCGCTCTCCCCGCCCTCGACCACGCCGCGGCGCCGGTACCGGCCCGTGCCGTCGCGCTGTTCTGCCACGGCGGCACCGTGGAGAGCGTGCAACCCCCGCGCGAGCGGGCGCTGTCGCTGCTGCGGATGCGCGCCATCGAGGAGTTCGTACGCCGCGGCGTCGGCCCGCGGGGGCTGGACACCTACCTGCTGCGGTACCG
This sequence comes from Trujillonella humicola, assembly GCF_046233715.1. NCBI lineage: Bacteria > Bacillati > Actinomycetota > Actinomycetes > Geodermatophilales > Geodermatophilaceae > Trujillonella > Trujillonella humicola. The sequence continues at coordinate 6,622 of NZ_JBJNRJ010000093.1, forward strand.
CGTGGCCGGCTGGAACGGGCTGGCCGCGGACGCGTTCGCCGACGTCCGGTGGGCGCTGGGACGCATCCGTGAGCAGCACGGGGACGGCGTCCCCCTCGTCCTGGTGGGCCACTCCATGGGCGGCCGGGCGGTGCTGCGCGCCGGCGGCGAGCCCGGTGTCGCCGCGGTCTGCGGGCTGGCCCCGTGGACGCCACCGGGCGAGCCGGTGGCGCACCTGCGCGGGCGGACCGCCGTCCTGCTGCACGGCCGGGGGGACCGCTGGGTGCCGGCCCGGCTGTCGGCGGACTACGCGGTCCGGGCGGAACGGGCCGGCGCACGGATCGCCCGGTTCACCGTGGCCGGCGGGCACTCGATGGTGCGCCGGTCGGGCCTCTGGCACGCGCTGGTGCGCGACGTCGTCCTCGCGGGGGCGGGGTTCGAGGCGTGGCGCCCCGACCTGAGCGCGGCCCTCGACGAGCGCGACGGCCTCGCCGTCCCCCTGGACGCCGCCCGCCGGTAGCGGAGCCGCTCGGCGGGGGGGCGGCGTGCCCGTGCGGGCGGCGGGGTAGCCCCGGCCGGTGGAGGAGCTGCTCGCGGACGTCGTGAACGTGCTGGTGTCCGTCGTCGAAGCGTGCGGGGTCGTCGTGATCGTGGTCGGGGCCGTCTGGGCCTTCGCCCGGTTCGCGTGGGTGGGGGTGACCTCCCGCAGCGCGGCGGACTTCGTGCCGGTACGGCTCACCCTCGGGCGGTTCCTCGCCCTCGGGCTGGAGTTCCAGCTGGCCAGTGACGTCCTCCGCACGGCCGTGTCTCCGAGCTTCCGCGAACTGGGGCAGCTCGCCGCCGTGGCCACGATCCGGACGGCGCTGAACTACGTCCTCGCCAAGGAGATCGCGGAGGAGCGGCGGCAGGTCGCCGAGGAGGAGGCGGGCACCCCTCCCGCCGACCCCGCCGCGCCGGAGCACCGCGGGCGGACGGCGTGACGGTCCTGCAGCCGGTCGCCCAGGCCGCGGCGCTGGTCGTCACCGCGGCGGCCCTGCTCGCCGGGGCGCTGGCCCTGGCCGTCACCCGGGATGCCGCCCCGGCCCTGGCGGTGCTGCTGGACCTGCTGCTCGCCGCCGGGCTGCTGCGGCTCACCGGCGCGCCCGGCTGGGGCGCACTGGCCACGGCCGCGGCCGTCCTCGCCCTGCGGCACCTGATCGGCTACGGCCTGCGGCTGTCCCGTGCGTCCTCCGGTCCTCCCGCGGGGACCCGGGGCCGGCCGGCGACACCACGCCGTCCTCCCGGGCTGCGGGACCTCCTCCGGCCCGCCTGGCGCGGCTGAGGTGGAGTGCCACGGGCGAGGATTCCTCGCCCGTCGCACTCCACCTCAGGAGAACAGGGCGCTGTAGCCGTTGAGGGCGGGCTGGCCGCCGAGGTGGGCGTACAGCACGGTGGAGGACGGGTCGATCTCGCCGCGGCCGACCAGGTCGATCGTCGCCGCCATCGACTTCCCCTCGTAGACCGGGTCGGTGACCATGCCCTCGGTGCGGGCGGCGGTCTCCATGGCCCGGATCGTCGTCTCGTCCGGGATGCCGTAGATCCCGGCGTGGTAGCGCTCGTCGAGCTCGACGTCGGCGGCGGTCAGCTCGCGCCGCACCCCGATCGCCTCCGCCGTCCGCCGGGCGATCCGCAGCACCTGCTCGCGGGTCTCGGCGGGCTTCGCGCTCGCGTCGACGCCGAGCACCCGTCGGGGCCGGCCGCCCTGCTCCTCGAGCTGGGCGAAGCCCGCGACCATGCCGGCCTGCGTGGAGCCGGTCACCGAGCAGACGACGACGGTGTCGAAGAAGACGCCGAGCTCCGCCTCCTGGGCGGCGACCTCGTGCGCCCAGCGGGCGAAGCCCAGGCCGCCGAGCGGGTGGTCGCTCGCCCCGGCCGGGATGGCGTAGGGCTTGCCGCCGCGGGCCTCGATCTCGGCGAGCGCGGACTCCCAGCTCTCCTTGAACCCGATGCCGAAGCCCGCCTTGACCAGGCGGACGTCGGCGCCGGCCAGCCGGCTGATCAGGATGTTGCCGACCTTGTCGTAGACGGCGTCGGGCCAGTCCACCCAGCTCTCCTGGACCAGCACGCACGACAGGCCAAGGTGGGCGGCGACGGCGGCGACCTGGCGGGTGTGGTTGCTCTGCACGCCGCCGATGCTCACCAGCGTGTCGCAGCCCTGGGCGAGGGCGTCGGCCACCAGGTACTCCAGCTTGCGGGTCTTGTTGCCGCCGAAGGCGATGCCGGAGTTGACGTCCTCGCGCTTGGCCCACACGACGGCGCCGCCGAGGTGCGCGGTGAGCCGGTCGAGGCGGTGCACCGGGGAGGGGCCGAACAGCAGCGGGTGGCGGGGGAAGTCGGCCAGGGTGGTCATGCGGTCTCCTCGGACAGCTCGGACAGCAGCGCCGTCCAGATCTCGGTCGTGGTGGCGACGGCGGCGTCGGCGTCGGGGGCCGCGCAGGCGGCGATGAGGCGGTCGTGCAGGACGACGCTGTGCCTGCCTCCCGCGGTGGCGAAGCGGCGCCGCTCCAGCCGCCGGATCGCCGGGGTGAACCGGTCGACGGTGGCGGCGGCGGCCCGGTTGCCGGCCCGCGTGACGAGGACGGCGTGCAGGGCGTCGTCGGCGGCCAGGGCGGCGTCGACGTCCCCGTGCTCGACGGCGGCGGCGAAGTCGGCGTTGGCCGCTCGCATGGCGGCCAGGTCGCCCGCGGTGAGCCGGGGCACCGCCTCCCGGGCGGCGAGCTCGTGCATGACGCGGACGACGGCGGCGGCGTCCCGGACGGCGGGCACGTCGAGCGGGGTGACCCGGGTGTGGCTCTGCGGCTTGGCCTCGACCAGGCCCTCGTCGGCCAGCCGCGCCAGCGCCGCCCGGACCGGGGCGACCGAGAGGCCCAGGCGCACGGCCAGCTCGGCGTCCTTCACCACGGCGCCGGGCGCCAGCTCACCGGAGACGATCGCCTCGCGCAGCCGGACCAGGGCGACGTCGCGCAGCAGCACGCGGTCGACGGGAGCGAGGGGCACAACTGACATCTCAGATGTCAGGGGCTCCCGCCGTCAAGCGCGCGCGGAGGAGATCCGTGGGCGTGACGCCCATGTCGAGTCCCATGAGATGTGTCAGGGATGAAGTCTCATGACATCTGTCGCTTGATCATCACCGTGCCG
>NZ_JBJNRJ010000094.1:0-9508 GCF_046233715.1 Trujillonella humicola
CCGGCAGGGGCGCCGTCTCACCTCAGTCCTCGCGGGACAAGCGACGCAAGCGCTCCCTGCCGGGATCCACCGTGCGAAGGGAAGGTAGAGCCATCAGCGCCGGTGTGGCCGACCCGCGGGACCGGGCGGAGCTGGTCGCCCTGCGCACCCGCGTGTTCGTGACCGAGCAGGGGGTGCCGCCCGAGCTCGAGCAGGACGCCGTCGACGCCGTCGCGGTGCACGCGGTGAGCCGGGACGCCGAGGGCCGGGTCGTGGCCACCGGCCGGCTGTTCGAGCGCGACGGGCGCGGGGTGATCGGCCGGATGGCCGTCGACGCCGCCGCCCGCGGCGGCGGGCACGGTGCGGCCGTGCTGGAGGTGCTGCACCGCGAGGCGCGGCGCATGGGGCTGCGCGAGGTGGAGCTGCACGCGCAGGTCACCGCCCGCGGCTTCTACGAGCGCGCCGGGTACGCGGCCGTGGGCGAGGAGTACGAGGAGGCCGGCATCCGGCACGTCACGATGCGCCGGTGGCTGGAGGACCTGCCGGGGGCCGACGCCCGGGGGTGAGCACGGCCTCGCCGACACCGAACCGTCGGTGCTTCGGAGTAGACATCCTCGGTGCGAGGATCGAGAGGTACCGCCGCCCCCGCCCCCGCGCCGCCGGTCTTCCCCGCCGGTCGCCCGCCGGCCCGCCGACGGTCGGGCACGCACGACCACGAGGAGCACGACCGAGACGTGAGCGAGCTTGCGAGCGATCCAGTGAGCACGGCAGCCCCGCGAGCGGGTTCGACGAGCGCCGGCGAGGAGTGCCGGTGAGCAGCGACTCCTTCGTCCACCTGCACGTCCACACCGAGTACTCGATGCTGGACGGCGCGGCGAAGCTGCCCGAGGTGACCAAGGCCGCCGCCGAGCAGGGCATGCCGGCGCTGGCGATGACCGACCACGGCAACGTCTTCGGCGCCTACGACTTCTACAAGCAGGCGAAGTCGGCCGGCGTGAAGCCGATCATCGGCATGGAGGGCTACTACACCCCCGGCTCGCGGTTCGACCGGGCGCCGTTCGACTTCGGCGACAACCTCATCGACGAGGAGGGCGACGGCGGGTCCAACCGCGGCAAGGCGGCGTACACCCACATGACGCTGCTGGCCCGCACCACCGAGGGCATGCACAACCTCTTCCGCATCTCCTCGCTGGCCAGCCTCGAAGGGCAGTACCGCAAGCCCCGCTTCGACCGCGACCTGCTGGAGAGGTACGGCACGGGCCTCATCGCCACGACCGGCTGCCCGTCGGGCGAGGTCAACATGTGGCTGCGCGCCGGCAAGGAGGACAAGGCGCGCCAGGCCGCGGCCGACTTCCAGGACATCTTCGGCAAGGAGAACTTCTACGCCGAGCTGATGGACCACGGGCTGGCGATCGAGAAGAAGACCCGCCCGGCCCTGATGCGGATCGCCGAGGACCTCGGCATCCCGCTGCTGGCGACCAACGACCTGCACTACACGCACAAGGAGGACGCCGAGGCCCACGACGCCCTGCTGTGCATCCAGACCGGCTCGCGGCTCAACGAGACCAACCGCTTCCGCTTCAACGGCGACGGCTATTACCTGAAGAGCGCCCCGGAGATGCGGGCGCTGTTCGACGGTGACCTGCGCTCGGCCTGCGACAACACGCTGCTGGTGGCCGAGCAGTGCGAGGTGGAGTTCACCGAGGGAGCCGACCTCATGCCGCGCTTCCCGCTGCCGCCGGGGGAGGACGAGACCTCCTGGTTCGTCAAGGAGGTCGAGCGCGGCCTGCACAAGCGCTACCCGGGCGGCATCACCGACCACGTGCGCAAGCAGGCCGACTACGAGGTCGGGATCATCACGCAGATGGGCTTCCCGGGGTACTTCCTCGTGGTCGCCGACTTCATCAACTGGGCCAAGGACAACGGCATCCGCGTGGGCCCCGGCCGCGGCTCGGCCGCCGGCTCGCTGGCCGCGTACGCCATGGGGATCACCGACCTCGACCCGCTCGCGCACGGCCTGATCTTCGAGCGCTTCCTCAACCCGGAACGCGTGTCGATGCCCGACGTCGACATCGACTTCGACGACCGCCGCCGCGGCGAGGTCATCCAGTACGTCTCGCGCAAGTACGGCGAGGAGCGGGTCAGCCAGATCGTCACCTACGGCACCATCAAGGCCAAGGCCGCCATCAAGGACGCCGCCCGGGTGCTCGACCGGCCGTTCTCGGTGGGCGACGAGCTGACCAAGCTCATGCCGCCGGACGTGATGGGCAAGGGCATCCCGCTGTCGGGGGTGTTCGACCCCGCGCACCCGCGCTACAAGGAGGCCGCGGAGTTCCGGGCCCGCTACGAGTCCGACCCGGGCGCCGCCGAGGTCGTCGACCAGGCCCGCAAGCTCGAGGGCCTCAAGCGGCAGTGGGGCGTGCACGCCGCCGGCGTCATCATCGGCCGGTACCCGCTGATCGACAGCATCCCGATCATGCGCCGAGAGGCCGACGGCGCCATCATCACGCAGTTCGACTACCCGACCTGCGAGACGCTGGGCCTGCTCAAGATGGACTTCCTGGGCCTGCGCAACCTCACGGTCATCGACGACGCGCTGCGCAACATCGTCGCGAACGGCAAGGAGCCGATCGACCTCGACGCGATCAGCGCGGACCTCACCGACAAGGCCACCTACGACCTGCTGGCCCGCGGGGAGACCCTCGGCGTCTTCCAGTTCGACGGCGGGCCCATGCGCTCGCTGCTGCGGCTCATGCGGCCGGACAACTTCGAGGACATCTCGGCCGTCGGCGCGCTCTACCGGCCCGGGCCGATGGGCGCGAACTCGCACACGAACTACGCGCTGCGCAAGAACGGCCAGCAGGAGATCACGCCGATCCACCCCGAGCTGGCCGAGCCGCTCGAGGAGATCCTGGGCGGCACCTACGGCCTGATCGTGTACCAGGAGCAGGTCATGGCGATCGCGCAGAAGGTCGCCGGGTACTCGCTCGGCAAGGCCGACCTGCTGCGCCGCGCCATGGGCAAGAAGAAGAAGTCGGTCCTGGACGCGGAGTTCGTCGGGTTCGAGGCCGGCATGAAGGAGCACGGCTTCTCCGCCGCGGCGATCAAGACGCTGTGGGACATCCTCGTCCCCTTCGCCGACTACGCGTTCAACAAGGCGCACTCGGCGGCCTACGGCCTGGTCTCGTACTGGACGGCGTACCTCAAGGCCAACTACCCGGCCGAGTACATGGCCGGCCTGCTCACCAGCGTCGGCGACGACAAGGACCGCCGGCCCATCTACCTGGCGGAGTGCCGCCGCATGGGCATCAAGGTGCTCCCGCCGGACGTCAACGAGTCGTCCTGGGACTTCGCCGCCGTCGGCACCGACATCCGCTTCGGCCTGGCCTCGGTGCGCAACGTCGGGCACAACGTCGTCGAGTCGATCGTGCGGGCCCGCGAGGAGAAGGGCGCCTTCAAGGACTTCTCCGACTTCATGCGCAAGATCGACACGGTGGCCTGCAACAAGAAGGTCATCGAGTCCCTGGCCAAGGCCGGCGCCTTCGACTCCCTGGGGCACTCCCGGCAGGGCATCGTCGCCATCCACGCCCAGGCGGTGGACTCGGCGATGGGGCTCAAGCGCAAGGAGGCCGAGGGGCAGTTCGACCTGTTCGGCAGCTTCGGCGACGACGGCGGGGCCGACGACCCGTTCGGCGGGGCGCTGGAGATCACCATCCCGACGGCGGACTGGTCCAAGAGCGAGCGGCTGATGTTCGAGCGCGACATGCTCGGCCTCTACGTCTCCGACCACCCGCTGCACGGGGTGGAGCACGTGCTCACCGCGCACGCCGACACCCCGATCGCGGAGATCAACGCCGGCGGGGTGGAGGACGGCGCCAACGTGACGATCGCGGGCATCCTCACCGCGGTCTCCCCGCGCACCAACAAGCAGGGCGCCCCGTGGGCGATCGCGACGCTGGAGGACCTGGAGTCCGGCATCGAGGTGCTGTTCTTCCCCAAGACCTGGGCCGAGGTCTCGGAGAAGGTGGTCCGGGACCAGATCATCGTGGTCAAGGGCCGGATCAGCCGGCGCGACGACCAGCCCTCGCTCTTCGGCGCCGAGGTGACGATCCCCGAGCTCACCGAGGGCCCGCGCGGGCCGGTGCTGGTGTCGATGGCCGCGGCTCGCTGCACCCCGCCGGTGGTGGAGCGGCTGCGCGAGGTGCTGGGCAGCCACCCGGGGACCACCGAGGTGCAGCTCAAGCTGATCAACGGCGCCCGCGAGACGGTGCTGCGGCTGGACCAGGGGTTGCGCGTGCGGCCGAGCACCGCGCTCATGGGCGACATCAAGGCGCTGCTCGGCCCGACGAGCGTCGCGCTGCTGTGAGGGGGACCGCAGGACCCGGCGGCGGGTGGACCGCAGGACCCGGCGGCGGGGGGACCGCAGGACCCGGCGGCGGGGGGACCGCAGGACCCGGCGGCGGACATCCCGCCGGACGCGGCGGGGGCGTGGGTGCACCCGGCCGGCGCCGGGAGGGTTCACTGGTGGCGTGAGCGACACCGTCGGCCCCGTCCGGGCTGCTCAGGCCGGTACCGGACCGGCTCCCGTGCGCCCCGCGGGCGGGCTCTCCGGCCACCCCGGTCATCCCCCGGGCCCGGCCGCCGCGGAGCAGGCCGGCCGGCGGGAGGAGCGGCGCGCCGGAGTGCTCGCCGGCCGGTGGGGCGGGGCGGCCGAGCTGCGGGCCGACCTGCTGCCCGCCCTGCGGCTGACCGGCCTGCTGGCCCTGGCGGGCCTGCCGGCGGGCCTGGTGTGGTGGCTGCTCTCGCCGGTGGTGCACACCGTCGTGGTGGACGGGCAGACGATCGCGGTGGAGCCGACCGCGACCGAGCTCGTGCCCGCGGGGACCGTCGTCTTCACGCTCGTCATGGCCGGGCTCGGCCTGCTCGCCGGCATCGCGGCGTGGCTGCTGCGCCGGTACCGGGGGGTGACGGTCCTGCTCGGGCTGACGGTGGGCACGGTGCTGGCCGGGGTGGTCGCCTGGCAGCTGGGGGAGGCGCTGGTGGCCTGGTTCGGCGGCTCGGTGGAGACCCGCGTCGGGCCGGCGGTGGCGACGCTGGAGCTGGCCGCGGCGCCGGCGCTCGCGGTGGCGCCGTTCGTCGCGGTCCTGGTCTACGTCGCCGGCACCCTGCTGGCCTCCGGGGAGGACATCGGGCGCGACCTCAGTTGACGCTGCGCGGTCCCGCGAACCGCTGCAGCGGCGCAGGGACCGCCCCGAGGGTCTCCAGCAGCGTCAGCTCGCGGCGCAGCAGCCGGGCCTCGGTGATCAGGCGGCGCCGCGTGGCCGACTCGGCCAGCAGGCCCTGCCGGTCCTCGGTGGTCAGCAGCGCCGCCGACGCGACGAGGTAGGACAGCGCCCGCGGGTCGTCGCCCACCGCCTCCATGAGCGCGGCGGTCTCCTCGTCGCTGCCGGCCTCGGCCGCCTCCTCGCCCTCGCCGGCGCGCAGCGCGCCGACCGCGGCGACGTAGCGGGCGAACAGGTCCCCGACACCGCGGACCAGCACGTCCATCGATCCCCTCGCCACGGAGCTGACCAGGTCGTCCAGCCCGGCCGCGGCGGTCTCGTCCGGCGGCGCCAGCGGTGCGTCGCCGGGCAGTCCGACCAGGCCGTCGGCGTCGCCGGCGGCCTCCTCGGCGGCCTCCTCCTCGGCCAGCCACTCGACCTCGGCCTGCAGGTAGGGCGGGTCGTCGGCGACGAGGACGTCGAGCAGCCGGAACCGGTCGCCGCCGACCGTCACGATGGCGAAACCGCCGTCCGACAGCGGCCGGACCGACTGCAGCCGGGCGGTGCACCCGATGTCGTAGAGGGCCTCGGCCGGGGCCACCTGCTCGACCTCCCAGCCCTGCCGGATGGCGACGACACCGAAGAAGCCCGGCGCCCGCTGCTCCGCGCGCTGCACGAGCAGGTCACGCATCAGCCGCCGGTACCGGGGCTCGAAGACGTGCAGGGGCAGGACGACGCCCGGGAACAGCGGCGTCCCCAGGGGGAACAGCGGGATGACCTGACCCACGCGGCGAGCCTAGGGCCTCAGTACCCGGTCCCTCGGCGGCAGGCGGTGCGGTCCGGACGCCGAGCACGCGGGGCGGGCCGGCGCGCGGCTCGGGCGCGCGAGGGCCCGCCGGGGGCGCGGCTACCCTGGGAGATCGCCGTCCCCTCGCCCCTGCCCGGAGGCATCACCGTGCTCACCCGCATCGACCTGCGTGGATCCGCCCTCCCCGGGGTGCGCGAGCTCTCCGGCCTGCTGCCCCGGGCGGCCACCGACATCGACTCGGTGCTCGGCACGGTGCGGCCGTTGTGCGAGGACGTCCGGGTGCGCGGCGCTCAGGCGGTCCGGGAGATCACCGCCCGGCTCGACGGCGTGGACCTCGAGGACTTCGCGGTGCCGCAGCAGGCCGTCGACGACGCGCTGGCGACGATCGACCCGGCGGTGCGCGCAGCCCTGGAGGAGGCCATCGCACGGGTGCGGAAGGTGCACGCCGACCAGGCGCGCACCGACGTCACCACCGAGGTCGTCCCCGGCGGGACGGTCGTGGAGCGCTGGGTGCCGGTCCGGCGGGTCGGCCTCTACGTGCCCGGTGGCCTGGCCCCGCTGCTGTCCAGCGTCGTCATGAACGTCGTCCCCGCGCAGATCGCCGGCGTCGAGTCGATCGCCGTGGCCTCGCCGCCGCAGCGCGACAACGGTGGGCTGCCCGACCCCGGTGTGCTGGCCGCCTGCGCGCTGCTGGGCGTCTCGGAGGTCTACGCGGTCGGCGGCGCCCAGGCGATCGCCGTGTTCGGCTACGGGGCGGGCTCCTGCGAGCCGGTCGACCTGGTCACCGGGCCCGGGAACGTCTACGTCACCGCGGCCAAGCGGCTGCTGCGCGGGCTCATCGGCATCGACTCCGAGGCCGGCCCCACCGAGGTGGCGATCCTCGCCGACGACACGGCCGACCCGGTGCACGTCGCCGCCGACCTGATCAGCCAGGCCGAGCACGACCCGCTGGCCGGTGCTGTGCTGGTGACCGACAGCGAGGAGCTCGCCGACGCCGTCCTGGGCCTGGTCCCCGGGCAGGTGGCCGCGACCAAGCACGCCGACCGCATCACGACCGCGCTCGAGGGCAGCCAGTCGGGCATCGTGCTGGTCGACGACGTCGAGGCCGGCCTGCGGGTGGTCGACGCCTACGCCGCCGAGCACCTGGAGATCCAGACGCGCAACGCCCGCGAGGTCGCGCTGCGGGTGCGCAACGCCGGCGCGATCTTCGTCGGGGCGTACTCGCCGGTCAGCCTGGGCGACTACTGCGCCGGGTCGAACCACGTGCTGCCCACCGGCGGCTGCGCCCGCCACTCCAGCGGCCTGTCGGTGCAGTCGTTCCTGCGCGGCATCCACCTCGTCGAGTACGACGAGCAGGCGCTGGCCGACGTGGCCGGGCACATCGACGCCCTCGCCGGCGCGGAGGACCTCCCGGCGCACGCGGCGGCGGTGCGGGCCCGGCAGAACGCATGACGGCCACCGCGAGGACGAGCCCCCGGACCGGCCTGGACGACCTCCCGCTGCGACCGGAGCTGCGCGGCAAGACGCCCTACGGCGCCCCGCAGCTGCGGGTCACCCACCGGCTGAACACCAACGAGAACCCCTACCCGCTGCCGCCGGAGCTGCTCGCCGACCTCGGCGCGGCCCTGGCCGAGGCGTCGGTGGAGCTCAACCGCTACCCCGACCGGGACGCGGTCGCGCTGCGCGCCGACCTGGCGACCTACCTCACCCGGACGGCGGGGCAGCAGGTGACCCCCGACCAGGTGTGGGCGGCCAACGGCTCCAACGAGGTGCTACAGCAGATCCTGCAGGCCTTCGGGGGCGCGGGCCGCACGGCGCTGGGCTTCTCGCCGTCCTACTCGATGCACCCGATCATCTCCGCGGGCACCGGGACCGGCTGGGCCGACGGGCACCGCCGCGCCGACTTCACGATCGACCCGGGCATCGCGGCCGGTCAGGTCCGTGAGCTCGCGCCGGACGTGGTGTTCGTGACCAGCCCGAACAACCCGACCGGCACCGCGGTCGAGCTGGAGACGATCGAGGCGCTGTACGAGGCGACCTCGGGCGTGCTCGTCGTCGACGAGGCCTACGCGGAGTTCGCGCGGGCCGGCACGCCGTCGGCGCTGAGCCTCCTGCCGGGCCGGCCCCGGTTGGTCGTCAGCCGCACCATGAGCAAGGCGTTCGGCATGGCCGGGCTGCGACTGGGCTACCTGGCCGCCGACCCCGCCGTCGTCGACGCGCTGCAGCTGGTCCGGCTGCCCTACCACCTGTCGGCGCTGACCCAGGCCGCCGCCCGGACCGCCCTGGCGCACACCGACGCGCTGCTGGCCACCGTCGACGCGGTCAAGGCCGAGCGCGACCGGATCGTCACGGCGCTGCCCGGCCTGGGGCTGACCAGCGTGCCCAGCGACGCGAACTTCGTGCTGTTCGGCCGCTTCGCCGACGCGCACGCCGCCTGGCAGGCGCTGCTGGACCGCGACGTCCTCGTCCGCGACGTCGGCATCCCCGGCTGGCTGCGGGTCACCGCCGGCACGCCTGCCGAGACCGAGGCCTTCCTCACCGCCCTGGGTGAGGTGGCACCCGCCCACCGCCTGGGAGACTGAGAGCCATGAACCGCACCGCACGGGTGGAGCGCGCCACCAGCGAGACCAAGCTGGTGGTGGAGGTGGACCTCGACGGCACCGGCAGCAGCTCGATCAGCACCGGCGTCGGGTTCTACGACCACATGCTCACGGCGCTGAGCAAGCACAGCGGCATCGACCTCACGGTGCGCGCCGACGGCGACCTGCACATCGACGCCCACCACACCGTGGAGGACGTCGCCATCGCCCTCGGCCAGGCCTTCGGCGAGGCTCTCGGCGACAAGAAGGGCATCACCCGCTACGGCGACGCCACCATCCCCATGGACGAGGTGCTCGTGCAGGCCGCGGTCGACCTGTCCGGTCGGCCGTACTTCGTGCACGCCGAACCCGAGAACATGACGCCGATGATCGGGCCGGACTACCCGACCTCGCTCACCAGGCACGTCCTGGAGTCGTTCGCGTTCAACGCGCGCATCACGCTGCACGTGCGGGTGCTCTACGCCGGCCGCGACGCCCACCACATCGTCGAGGGGCAGTTCAAGGCGCTCGCCCAGGCGCTGCGCACCGCGGTCGCGCTCGACGCGCGGACCAGCGGCGTGCCCTCGACCAAGGGTGCGCTGTAGTCGGGTGGGGTTCGGTCTCGCCCTGCTGCTGGTCGGGGGCTTCCTCCTCGGCGGCGTCTACAGCGTCTGGAAGGCCGACCCGGACAGGGGCGGGCGCAGCACCGGCCAGGTGTTCGTCGCCGTCGTCCTGCTGATCGCCGCGGGTCTGGCGACGGCCGCCGGGATCCTGCGCCTCGTCTGACTGTGAGGCTGGCCGGGTCGACTCATCGGTGATGGGCTGACAGCCGGCGGCAGTGGGCGTGACCCTTCGCCTGACTGGCTTCGTGCCTTCCAGCG
>NZ_JBJNRJ010000095.1:0-9360 GCF_046233715.1 Trujillonella humicola
CTCAAGCGCATGATCGCCCGCGAGCTCTACTACGTCCTCCGCCCCGCCCAACCTGCCAAGAACCTCGCCCCGGCGGCTTGACGATCCATAGGAGCATCCGCCGGCACGCCGAGCGGGGTCCGCCCCATACCCACTGTCGAGCGGCAACGGGCACTGGGCGCACATCGCCCGTGGTCACGGGTCGACGTAGCAGTCACGCTCGACCACGAACTGGCCGGCCACCGACGACTGTCGTGCAAATCACCTCGGGCATGCCAACCAGGGCAAGAAGAGCCATGCAGGCAATACGATAGCGGCGTCCCGGGGCCGTACCGTTGACTTCATGAATCCCGCGGGCGGCAGAGGTGAGACCCACCACACAAGCCAGCAGCATGCGGTTGCATGGCTGCGCCGGGCAATCGTCGAGGGCGAACTGCGGCCCGGCAAACACATCCAGCAGGACGAGATCGCCGAACGAATCGGTGTCAGTCTCATTCCGGCACGAGAAGCGCTCAAGGTGCTCGAAGGCGAAGGCCAGGTCACCTACATTCCACGGAAAGGGTATTTCGTCTCGGAACTGCATGCCGAGGACCTCATCGAGGTCAACATGCTGCGCGAGCTCCTCGAGGACCGCGCGGCCCGGGCCGCGGTCGACCTGCTCGACGATGACGCGCTGGACAGGCTGGAACAGGCCGCCGAGGACTGCTCCGTAGCGTCGACGACCGGCGACGTGGCGGCCGAGCTCGCGGCGAACCGCCGTTTCCACTTCGGGATCTTCGAGGTCGGTGGTGGCACCCACATGATGCGGCTCATCCGCCTGCTGTGGGAGTCGACCGAGGCATACCGGGCGATCTACTACAACAACGAAGCGGAGCGCCACGCCGCCGACGAGGCGCACGAACGGATCCTCGACGCGGCGCGGGCTCGTGATGCCGATCGGCTCGTGGCCGAGCTCGACGCTCATCGTGACCGCGCGCTGCGGACCCTCGTCCAGATCCTGTCCCGTCAGGAGCAGTGATCATCGCCGGCCCCGCGCTGGAACCCGAGCGGCGGCGCCGCGCGCCGGGAAGGAAGCCGACGGGACTCTGTTCGGTCGAGCCGGCCACAGGCGCGGCCGGGCCTCTCAGATCCTCGTCTTGCAGCGCACCATGCGAAGCGGCCGGTAACGCAGGACCTCGTCACCGTCCCGGAGCACCACGTTCTGAGTTCGGACGAGGCCGCGGTCCTTCCTCGAGGTGAGTCGACGCTCCACCACCTCGACCTGCACCTCGATCGTGTCGCCGCCGAAGACCGGCGCCACCACCTCGATCTCGGCGCCGAGGAAGGCGACGGCGGTGTGGTGCAAGGTGGTGGTCTGCATCACCAGGCCCTCGGCCAGACTCATCGTCATGGCTCCCGGCACGGCCCTCCGCCTGTCGTTGCCGAGGGTCGCATGCCGGTCATCCATGAACATCGGCTCGAGGAATCCCATCACGGTGACGAAGGACGACACGTCGTAGTCCCTGATCGTCCGGCCCGCCGTTCGCATCGACCAGCCGATCTCGAAATCCTCGTACCACATCCCCATCGGGCCTGCTGGCGCCGTTTCCTGCATGACTGCTCCATTCCTCTGTTGTTCACTCGGCCCCGAATACCGGTGTTCGCGTCCTGACCGAATCGCCACGTCGTGCGCCGACCCACTCAGCCCGAGAGCGCGCAGAACGGGAAGGGCTCACACCTGTGCGCCGCGCCGCCCGTCTCGGGACCGGCAACCTTCTCGTCCGCCGGGGCGGGTTCCCGGAGCGTTGTTCCTCAGCGCTGGCCGGGGCGGTCTGCCGGATGTCGCTGGCGCGACCAGGCCCGGACGACGCGGCCTCAGGAGGGCTCGGCCGGGCAGCAGTCCGGTCATCGATGGATGGCCGTCCCGGTCTCGGAGAGCCGCCGCCCGGAGCCACCCCACGTCAGGGAGATGATCTCGGCCGCGATCGATACGGCGGTCTCCTCGGGCGTCCGCGCTCCGAGGTCGAGGCCGATCGGGGACGACAGCCGGGCGAGCGCCTGCTCGTCCAGGCCGGCTTCACGCAGGCGCGCCAGCCGGTCCTCGTGGGTACGCCGGCTCCCCATCGCACCGACGTACGCGGCCTTGGTGGACAGCGCCCGCTCGAGCAGCGGGATGTCGAACTTCGGGTCATGGGTGAGCACGCACACCACGGTGCGCTCGTCGACGTCCCGGCCCTCGAGATACCGATGAGGCCAGGCGACCACCACGTCATCGGCCTCCGGGAATCGCTTCCTCGTCGCGAAGACGGGTCGCGCGTCACAGAGGGTGACGTGGTAGCCCAGGAATTTGCCGATCCGCACGACGGCGGCGGCGAAGTCGATCGCCCCGAACACGATCATCTCCGGCGCGGGGGCGAACGATTCCACGAAGACGGCGAGCTGGTCCATCCGCTGCTCACCGTCGGCGCCCACATGCACCACGCCGGTGGTTCCGTGGGCGAGCATTCCTCGGGCGATGCCGGCGACGGCGCTGTCGAGCCGCTCGCCGCCCAGCGAGCCCCTCACGCTGGCCTCCCCGACGACGACGCGGGCACCCACGTGGTCTGGGCCGTCGATGACGGTGGCGACGGCGAGCCCCCGGCGACCTTCGACGGCCGCCACCACGTCGGGCAGCTGGGGGAAGCGCTTCCGGTCGACCGGCTCGACGAAGACCTCCAGCACTCCCCCACAGGTGAGGCCCACGGCGAACGCGTCGTCATCGCTCACCCCGTACGTCTGCTTCGCGGGCAGGCCGGTCGCCAGCACCTGCTGGGCGAGCTCGTAGACCGCGCCCTCGACGCAGCCCCCCGAAACGCTGCCGACCGCCTCGCCCGCCTCGGAGACGGCCATCGAGGCACCGGGTTGCCGGGGGGAAGAGCGCCAGGTGCGGACGACGGTCGCCAGCGCGAAGCTGATGCCCGACTCGTACCAGGCGCTCACGTCGTCGACGATGTCCCTCACCTGACGCTCCTCCCTCCGAACTTCCCTGTGCTTCTTCGGTGCTCGCGGGCCGTGCCCGCCCGATTACGGGCGCAGTGGCATCGCGATCGGGCGCATGGGCGCCGCGGTCGAGCCACGGAGCCGGAGCCCGGCAGCGACGAGTGCGAAGGTGTGGAGCTTCGCGGCCGCGATCTCCTCGAGGTTGACGTTCTCCATGATCGGAACGCCGCACTCCGCGAGGAGGTAGGTGTGGACCGGATGCCAGTTCGCCCCGTCGACCGAAGGCATCACCTCGAGCGCCACGTTGTCCGCGCCGATGATCATCGCGCCCGCTTCGGCGAGCAGCTCGGCACCCTCGCGGGTGAGTCCGGGCTCTCGGAAGAGGTAGCGCTCCGGGTCGGGCCAGACCGTCATCCGGCCCGTGCGGATCAGCACCACGTCGCCCGGACGAACCTCGACGCCCTGATCCGCCATGATCGTGGTCAGCTCATCCGGCCCGATGGCGTAGGAATCGGGCAGCACGTCCACGCCGTGCGCACCCGCTACGTCGATGAGAATGCCCCGCGCCATGATCGGCGGCTGCTGCTCGGCGCCGCAGCGGAGCCAGTGCCGGCTGCCGAGGTGCTCCTCCTCGTTGAAGCCGTTCCAGATCGCCCCCGCGTAACCGAAGTGGTTGAGCGCGTCGAGGTGCGTCCCGGTGTGCGTGTACATCGACAGCGCGTCACCGGAGTAGCCGACCAGGCGGTTCTGCTCCGGCCCGAGCCCCATCACGTCTTCGTTGACCGAGCCCGACGGCGTGTGGGTCATCCAGAACTGGTACGTCGGATCACCCAGACCAGCCCACGACGGCATGCCGACGTGGTACTCCACCGAGAGGTCGTACAGCTGTGCAGGATCGGCCTGCGCCATCACCGCCGCCCGCGTCTCGGGGGTCATCATGTTGAGCATCCCGATCTGGTCCCTCGGACCGAACGGACTCGTGCTCACGGCGTGACGGCGCGCCCGCGCAGCAGCAATCGCCTTGTCAGCAATCGCCTCGGCCTGGTGGTCGGTCGTCACGAGATCGCTCCGTTCATCAACAGGGACGCCGGACGGCGTGGACAGGCGGGGCACGCGGTGCTGACGCTCGTCGTCACCCCGCGACCGCCGCGGCCTGGGTTGCCGCCCGCACGAGTGCGCGCACCCGTTGCGGGTCCAGCGGCGTCTGCTCGACGGTCACACCGAGAGGACGAAGCGCGTCCTCGACGGCGGAGAGCAGCGTGGCCGGCGTGCCGATGACGGCTCCTTCGCCGACGCCCTTGGTGCCCATGGGCGTGAGCGGGTTCGGCGTCTCCATGTGCAGCACGTCGATCGCGGGCGCCGACATCACGTTGGGCAGCTGGTAGTCGTTGAGCGTCTTGGTCAGGAGCTTGCCCTGGTCGTCGTAGCAGAGCTGCTCGAACATCACGCCGCCCAGGCCCTGCACCGCGCTGCCGATGATCTGGCCCTTGACGATGGCCGGGTTGACCACCGTGCCGCAGTCGTGGGCGATCCACATCTTCTCGATCGTGACCTGGCCGGTCTCCACGTCGACCTCGACGACGGCACCCTGGGCACCGCTGCCGTGGGTCGGGTAGAGGCGTACGCGGCCGTGCTCGTCCGGCACCCAGCTGACGTTGGGGTTGGTCCAGACGGAGTGCCCCTCGAGCGTCGGGCTGGGCTCGTCGGGCAGCGTCGCGTAGGGCCCGGGGAACAGGTACACCGCCTTGGCGATCTCTGCCACGGCGAGCCGTGCCGACGGGACACCGGCGACCCAGACCTCGCCCATGCCGAGTGCGAGGTCATCGGGATCGGCCTCCAACATGCCGGCCGCTGCCTTCAGCAGCTTGCGGCGCACCTCCGTCGCGGCCTCGTACACGGCGCTGAACCCGTAGGTGGCGCCACGGCTGGCGTAGGCCCCGAGGCCGTACGGCACGGCGTTCGTGTCGCCGTACACGATCTTGACGTCTTCCAGGCGGATGCCGAGCCGGTCGGCGGCGATCTGCGAGAGCGCAGTCTCCACACCCTGCCCGATGGCCTGCAGACCGGTCAGCACCATGGCAGTGCCGTCCGGGGCGATCCGCACCGACGCGGACTCGTAGCCGTTGAACACCGACATCGGGATGGAGCCCGCGGACGGCTCGAGGAAGGAGATGACGCCGATCCCGAGGTAGCGACCCTCAGCGCGAGCCTGCTCCTGACGCAGGCGCAGCGCGGGGAGGTCCATCGCCTCGGTCACCAGGTCGAGGCACTGGGAGAAGCTGCCGCTCTCCAGGATCGGGCCGGATGGCATCTCGTAGGGGAACTCCCGAACCAGGTTCCGCTGGCGGATGTCGACGGGGTCGATACCGAGCTCGCGTGCTGCGGTGTCCATCAGCCGCTCGATCGCCAGGTTCGAGGTCTCCTTGCCGTACCCGCGATAGGGGCCGTAGGGGGCCTTGTTCGAGACGACCGCCTGGACGCGGGCGCGGTAGGACTGCACCTGGTATGGACCAGGCGAGTAGACGCCACCGACGAGCAGAGCCCCCAGACCAGCAGCCCGGACCGCCCCGTCGCACCCCTGGTCACCGACCAGGTGTTCGCGGATGGCCAGCAGCTTGCCGTCGCTGTCGAAGGCACCTTGGATGTGGTGGTAGTAGTCGCGCGAGGCCGGGCCGCTGCTCAGCCAGTCGGCTCGTGGCTCGAACCACTTCACGGCTCGGCCGGAGAGAACGGCGAGCAGGGCGGGGATGACCTCTGCGTCCACCTGCGTCTTGTTGCCGAACCCGCCGCCGACGTCGTCGGCCAGGACCTGCACCGACGACTCGGACATGCCGAGGATGCTGGCGATGAGCGAGCGCGACTGATGCGGCAGTTGGGTGGACACGCGAAGCTTGAGCGCCCCGCGGCCGGAGTCATATTCGGCGACCACGGCCCGCGTCTCCATCGGGACCCCGCTGTAGCGATGGGTGCCGGGCCGGCAGGACACGACGTGCGACGCGGACTCGAACACGGCATCCGGATCGCCGATCTCGAAGGCCCAGTCGCACTGGATGTTGTGGCCCCACTCCTCGTAGAGCACGGCCGTGGGCTCCCACGGCCCGTCCGGCGACGCGAACGGGTCGACCCCGAGGGCGTCCTTCAGGTTGGCGACCGCGGGCAGCAACTCGTACTCGACGTCGATCGCGACCAGAGCGTCCTCCGCGGCGTAGCGCGTCTCCGCCAGGACGGCAGCGACGGCTTCTCCCTCGTAGTAGACCTTGTCGGTCGCGATCGGATAGACGCGCGGCAGCTTCATGTCCATGAGGTTCATGCCGGGCGCGATCGGGTTCCAGTGCTCGGCGGCCTCGGCCCCCGAGATCGCCAGCAGGACGCCGGGCATCGCCAGCGCACGGCTCGTGTCGACGGACACGATGCGCGCGTGCGGGTGCGGGCTGCGCAGGATGGCGCAGTACGCCGGGTCGGTGACCTGCTGGTCGTCGGTGAACCGGGCCTTTCCGGTCAGCAGCCGGACATCCTCCGAGCGCTTCACGGAGCGCCCGACGAAGCTGTCGGATCCGGCGGCGCCGTTGCCGCGCGAGACGTCGTCGCTCATGACGTGACCTCCTGGCAGGCAGCGGAACGAACAGCGGCGATGATCGGCAGGTAGCCCGTGCAGCGGCAGAGATTGCCGACGAGGTGCTCTCGGATCTCCTGCTCGGTGGGCTCGGGGTTGGTCCGCAGCAGCGCATCCGCGGCCACGACCATGCCCGGCGTGCAGAAGCCGCACTGGAGCGCGAAGTTCTCCTGGAACGCCTGCTGCAACCTGCTCATCCCGGTCTCGGGAGTGAGACCTTCGACGGTGGTGACCTGCGTGCCGTCGGCCTGCACGGCGAGGAACAGGCAGCTCTTCACCAGGGTGCCGTCGACGGTCACCGTGCAGGCGCCGCAGATGCCCTCTTCGCATCCGATGTGCGTGCCGGTGAGCTTCAGCTGGTCGCGCAGGAGGTCCACCAGCAGCGTTCGCGGCGCTACCTCGCACACGTGCTCGGCGCCGTTGACGGTGACGGTGATCGAGGTCGTGGACTCGGCCATGCTTCAGTTCCTCTCAGGGGCGGTCGCGACCACCAACCTGCGAAGCAGGACAGCGGCGACGTCAAGGCGGTACTCGGCGGTTCCGTGCATGTCGGCCAGCGGTTCGCTGCCGGCCAGGTCTTCCTCGAGGAGGGCCGCGGCCTCGGCCACCGCATCGGCATCGGTGCGGTCGACGCCGTCGAGAGCCTGCTCGACCCGACGCGCTCGCAACGGACGGACGCCCAGGCCACCGACACCGATCGCGGTGACCCGCTCCGGCGTCGCGCTCACCGCGACGTTGACGACGGGCACGCCGTTCGGCTGGCGCGAGATCTCCCGGTATGCGCCCCGTGCACCCGGTCCCGGGTCGGGCAGGTGGACGTCGGTCACCAGTTCGCCGGGGGCGAGCACCGTTCGGCGATATCCGGCGAACATCTCCTCGACGGCCAGCCGGCGAGTCGATCCCTCGGACCGGAGGGTCACCTCGGCCTGCAGGGAGATCAGGGTGGAGGCAAGGTTCGACCGGGGATCGGCGAAGCACAGGTTGCCACCGATGGTGCCCCGGTTCCGGACCTGCACGTCAGCGGTCCGCCGCGCAGCCTGCTGGAGCCAGGGATACCTGGCAGCCACCTCCGGCGACGTGGCGAGCTCGGCTATCCGGGTGAGGGCACCGAGGCGCAGGCCTCCGCCTTCGGGATGCACGCCTCGCAGGCCGGCGAGCTCGTTGATGTCGACCAGGTGTTGCGGCGCCGCCACGCGCAGCTTCATGGTCTGCAGCAGGCTCTGGCCCCCGGCGAGGACCTGCGCCCCCGCTGCGACGGCGCTCAACGCTTCATCCAGCGATGTCGCTCTGGTGTAGTCGAAACTGGTTGTTCGCACGTTCGATACCCCTCTCTCCGTTCGAGGCCGAACACCCGGCACCGCGGCCTTCCGCGGCCGGGCTGACCTCCGGAGGGAGGTCGCAGGCGGAGCGAGGTGCACCCCGGTGTTTATAATCTATAGTTCACTCGCCGGGGTGACAAGAGCCACACTTATACCTCACCGCGGGCACCCGACCTCGCGGGAGAGACGCATGAGTTTCGTTGGAGACGCCCCGACTGGCGCGAGCTCCCCCGGCCCCTTGGCCGGCGTGGTGGTCGCCGACTTCAGCAGGGTCCTCGCCGGACCGCTGGCATCGATGTTCCTCGCCGATCTGGGCGCCACGGTGGTCAAGGTGGAGCGGCCGGGTTCGGGGGACGACACGCGATCCTGGGGACCACCGCACGTCGGCGAGTTCAGCACCTACTTCACGAGCGTGAACCGGAACAAGTACAGCGCGACGTTCGATCTGAGCGATCCGGACGAGCTGGAGTTGGCCCACACCCTGGCCGCCCGGGCGGACGTCTTCATCGAGAACTTCCGGCCCGGAAAGCTGGCCGAGTTCGACCTCGATGCCGAAGCGCTGCTGCGGGTGAACCCCCGCCTGATCTACTGCTCCGTCACCGGATTCGGCAGCGACGGCGGAGCACATCTGCCCGGATACGACTTCGTCGTGCAGGCCGTCGGCGGACTGATGAGCATCACGGGCCCGGAGGGGGGCGAACCCACGAAGGTGGGCGTGGCACTCGTCGACGTCCTGACGGGCCTACACGCCACCATCTCCATCCTCGCGGCGTTGCGCGAACGAGACCGGACAGGGCACGGCCAACTGGTCGAGGTCAATCTCTTGTCGAGCCTCATTGCGTCCCTCGCCAACCAGGGTGCCGCCTACATCAACGGGAGCCCCCCGCCCACGGCCATGGGCAACCAGCACCCCAGCATCGCCCCCTACGAGACCCTGGCCACTCAGGACAACCCGATCGCGATCGCCGTGGGCAACGACCGTCAGTTCCAGACCTTCACCCGGGCGATCGGTAGGGACGATCTCTCCAGCGACGAACGGTTCAGCCGAAACAGGGGGCGGGTAGCCGAGCGGAGCGAGCTCATCTCGGAACTCGAGAAGACGTTGCGGACCGCGCCGGCAACTCATTGGACCAAGCTGCTCCAGGATCACGGCATACCGTGCGGCCCGGTCAACGACATCGCCGAAGCCATTTCTCTGGCATCCGAACTGGGGCTCCAGCCCATCGCGACCTTCACCGGGACGGCGGACGTTCCCACGATCAACACTCTGGCCAGTCCGCTTCGACTGTCGCGGAATCCCGTGGCCTATCGCCGTCCTCCTCCCCAGCTCGGTGCGGACTCGGTGCGGGTCCGCGAGTGGCTGCTGAGCAAGGGAGCGCGATCGCTCGACGACTAGTACTACAGCCGCACTTCGTCGGCTGCACCCCTTCGAACGTAGTGACAGCGGCGGGCCCGGGCCTGGTGTCTGCGGCGCCAGAAGGACCAGCTCAG
>NZ_JBJNRJ010000096.1:0-8769 GCF_046233715.1 Trujillonella humicola
CCCCCCCCCCCCCCCCCCCCCCCCCCCCCCCCCCCCCCCCCCCCCCCCCCCCCCCCCCCCCCCCCCCCCCCCCCCCCCCCCCCCCCCCCCCCCACTCCGGTCAGACGAGGAAGGTCAGGGACAGCAGGGCCAGGTTGAGCGTGATGACGGCGGCGGCGACCGCCGACGCCGCAACCGTGGTGCCGCGCCGGTTGACGTGCCGGCCCATGACGTCGCGCCGCGCGGTCAGCACGACCAGCGGCACCAGCGCGAACGGGATGCCCAGCGACAGCACGACCTGGGAGATCACCAGTGCCTCGCTCGGGTCGGCGCCCAGGGCCAGCACCACCACGGCGGGGACGACGGTGAGCACCCGCCGCAGCAGCAGCGGGATCCGCCGGTGCAGCAGCCCGCGCATGATCTCGGCCCCGGCCGCGCTGCCCACCGAGGTCGAGGCCAGGCCCGAGCCGAGCAGCGCGACGGCGAACAGCAGCGCCACGCCGGTCCCGAGCTCCGAGGACATCAGGGCGTGGACGCCCTGCAGCGTGTCGGTGCCCGGCAACCCCTGGAGGCTCGACGCCGCCACCACCAGCAGCGACAGGTTGAGCACGCCGGCCAGCACCAGCGCCGCGGCGACGTCCCCGCGGGTGGCCGAGAGCAGCCGGCCCACGCCGAGTCCCTCGCCGCGCGCACCCAGCCGCGTCGTCGTCAGGCTGGAGTGCAGGTAGATGACGTGCGGCATGACCGTCGCGCCGATGATCCCCGAGGCCAGCAGCACGCTGTCGGCGCCGGCGAAGGCGGGCACCAGGCCGCCGGCGAGGTCGCCGCCGTCCGGTGGGTCCACGAGGAGTCCGGCCATGAACCCGACGGCGATCAGGGCGAGGAACCCCATGATGACGCGCTCCAGCGCCCGCTGTCCCCGGGCGTCGCCGACGCGCAGGACCAGCAACGAGACCGCGGCCGTCAGCACCGCCCCCAGCACCAGCGGGACGTCGAACAGGATCGCCAGCGCGAGCGCCCCGCCGACCACCTCGGCCATGTCGGTCGCCATCGCGATGGCCTCGGCCTGCGCCCAGTACCCCAGCCGGGCGGGTGTCGGCAGGCGGTCGCCGAGCTGCTCGGGCAGCGAGCGGCCCGTCACCAGGCCGAGCTTGGCCGACAGGTACTGCACGAGCACGGCCATCCCGTTGGCCAGCACCACGACCCAGACCAGCGTGTAGCCGTAGCGCGCGCCGGCGGTCACGTTGGTGGCCACGTTGCCGGGGTCGACGTAGGCCACCGCGGCGATGAAGGCCGGGCCGAGCAGCGCCAGGCGGCGCGATCGCTGCAGCACGGATCCTCCTCCGCTCGGGCCGCCGACCGGGCGCAGCATGCCATGGCGGAGCAACTGTTCGTTCCGCCGCACGGTCCGCTGGGGTAGCTTGCGCCCGTGCGGACGGCCGTCATGCGGGTGGTCATCGACGCGGACGGCGACCTCGGGCCGGACGCGTACGAGGCGGGCCTGCTGGCCCTGCGCGACGCGGCGCTCGAGGTGGTGGCCAGCCCGCCGGGGCACCTGCCGGAGCGCCGCCGCGAGGTGGAGCTGATCCTCGACGAGTCCCAGCTGGCCGACCGCGACGACTACGTCGGCCTGTGCTCGCGGGCCTTCGGCCTGCCGGCCGCACCCGGCGTCGTCACCTTCATCAGCCGCGGCACCGACGACGACGCCCGCGGCGTGCTCGCGGGCTTCGGGGTGCAGGCGCCGGTCGAGCGCTGGGAGGAGGCGGGCGAGGAGGTCGTGCGCGTCGTCCTGGACCGGGAGCAGGCCCGGCGGGTGCCCGAGGGTCGGCTGCACACCGCGCTGGAGGCGGCGCTCAACTGCGAGGTCCGCATCGTCGTCGGCGACCCGGCGGACGCGGTCTCAGCCCCGGAGCGCGCCCCGTAGCAGCGCGGCTCGCAGGAAGGCCTGCGCGCGTGCCGTCCCGGTCCGCGCGTGCTGGTGGAACGGCAGCCACAGGACGGAGCGGATGTGCAGAGCGAGGTCCGGCACCGCCCGCAGCACGCCGTCGTCCGCGCCGCGCCGCAGCAGGTCCTCCAGGGCCCGCAGCCGGCCCTGGGTCTGCAGGTAGTGGTCGTGGAACGGGCTGGTGGTGGCCTCCCGGCCGCTCCAGCCGTAGCGCAGCGTGCAGGACTCGGCCTCGAACCGGCGGCTGGCGTGCACGAACACCCGGCCCAGCCCGTCCAGCGTCTCCACCGGCGGCGACCCGGCCGCGAGCACCGCGCCGAAGGCGTCCCCGAGGTGTCCCGAGTAGCTGCCCAGGACCTCGCGCAGCAGCGCCTCCTTGGACTCCACCCGCCGGTAGAGCGTCCCCATCCGGACGCCGGCGGCCGTCGCGATGTCGCGGACCGTCGTCGCGTCGTAGCCGCGGCGGGCGAACTCGGTGCGCGCCGCGGCCACCACGGTGTCGCGGTCGCGCGGGCCGCCGGGCGCCCCCTCGGCCGGCCAGCGGGCCACCGCCTCGCTCGCCGCCCGGGCGGCCGCCGAGACGTCGAGCTCGGCGTCGGGCGGGCAGGCGCCGGCCACGCCGCCGAGCAGGACGTCGCACAGGCCGGCGGCCAGCGCCCGCGGGTCCCGGTCGCCGGGGTAGCTGCCCGGCGCGTCGAGCGTCACGTGCTGCAGGGCGAAGCGGAGCAGGGCCGGGTCGGCGCCGCCCTCGCGCGCCGGCCGCAGCCCGTCGACGGCCTCCCGCCAGGCCCGGTCGAGCGCCGCGGTCGGCAGCCGCATCGCCTCGCGCAGCCGGGGGGTGGCCACCGTCGGCGGCTCGAAGGCCCGGAGCCGGACGGCGGCGCCGTGCGCCGAGCTCAGCGCCATGACGTCGGCGGTCAGCTGCCGGACCCGCTGCTCGGCCGCCGCGCCGGGTGCGGGCGGGTCGGCCACCGCCGCGGCGGCCACCCCGGCCAGCGCCTCGCCGAAGGCGGTCAGCAGCTCGGCGGCGATCTGCTCCTTGGACGCGACGTGGTGGTAGAGGCTGCCCGGCAGCACGCCCACCGCGTCGGCGATGTCGTTCATGGTCGTGCCCGCGTACCCGGCCGCCTCGAACAGCCGGGCGGCGGTCTCCCGCACGACCTGCGCCCGCGCGCTGTCGCCCGGGGGAGTGCGGCCGGCGACCCCGCGCGCGCCCGTCATGGCGTCGAGTATGGCCGCCCGCGTCCCGGCCGAGCGGCGCCGGTGCGCGGGGCGCTCCCGGATTGCCCGCACGACCGACGGAGAAGGAGAGATGCAGGTGGCTGAGACCGAGACGGTGGTCAACGGCGGCGTCGTCGTCCACGAGTTCGTGGGGCCGGAGGACGGCGAGGTCGTCGTCCTCACGCCCGGTGGGCGGTTCGGCAAGGACTTCCCCGGCGTCCGCGAGATGGCCGAGGGCATCGCCGCCGGCGGCAAGCGCGTCCTGCTCTGGGACCGGCCGAACTGCGGGAGGTCCGACGTCCAGCTCTTCGGGCGGTCCGAGTCGCACATGCGGGCGGAGACCCTCGGTGGCCTCCTCGACGGCCTGGGGATCGAGCAGGTCGTGAAGTTCGGCGGGTCCGGCGGCGCGCGCGACTCGATCGTCTTCACGCTGATGTACCCGGAGAAGGTCACCCGGCTGGCGCTGTGGAACATCGTCGGCGGCAACTTCAGCACCATGTCGCTGGCGGGCGTCTACATCCTCAACGAGCTGCGCACGGTCCGGGCGAAGGGCATCGAGGGGGTCCTGCAGCTCGGCGGCGCCGCCGGAGGATGGGGCGACCTGGTGGCGGCCAACCCGCGCAACGCCGACCGGCTGCGGGAGCTGGGGGCCGAGGAGTTCGAGCGCGTGATGTACCGCTGGCTCGACGCCTTCATCCCCAAGCCGAACGAGGCCATCCCCGGCGTCGCCGACTGGGAGTTCGGCGAGATCCGCGTGCCCACGCTGATCATCCGGCCCGGGATCGACGACCACGACCACCCGCCGACGACGTCCTTCCGGGTGCACACCCTGATCCGGGGCTCCCGGCTGGTCGAGCCGCCGTGGCCCGAGGACGCGTGGGAGCAGGGCGGGGCGGCGCGCGAGGCCGGCACTGGGAACATCTTCGACTCCTGGGTGCTGGCCGCCCCGCTCCTCGTCGACTTCGTCGACGGCAAGGAGGCCGGCGAGCCGACGACCACCGACTGGAACGGCCGCCCGACGGGCTGACGCCGGCGCGTGCCCGGGGCACCGTTCCCGGGCACGCGACCGGCCGCCACCCTTGTGGGTGGGGGCGCCGCCCATTACGGTGGCCGGAGCAATCATTTGGTCCGGCCGACGGCCGGGAGGCGGCGGGAGGGCACGCGTTGGGTTCCGAGGGTCAGCCGGTGATCGACGCGAGCGTGCACGTGTTCTTCGCCAACGACGCCGACCTGCGCGGGTACCTGCACGAGCCGTTCAGGAGCCGCGGCTACCCCGACGTCGACGTGGCGTGGTTCGCCCCGCCGGACGGCGTCCGCTACGCGCCGGGCACCCAGGCCGACACCGAGATCGAGACGCGGGCGTTCGGGCAGCCGATCTCCCGGGTCAAGGGGCACCCGGGCTCGGACCCCGAGCTGGTGGGCCGGCGCCTGTTCGACCAGGGCGGCGTCGACTACGCCGTCCTCCACCCGATGTCGAACGCGGGGATCCTGCCCGACTGGCACCTGGCCACCGCGATCTTCGCCGGCTACAACCGCATGCTCGTCGAGCGCTGGCTCGACTCGGGCACGTACGCCGACCGCTTCCGCGGCACGATCCGGGTGAACCCCAACGACGTCGACGGAGCCGTCCGCGAGATCGGCCGGTGGAAGGACCACCCGCGCGTCGTGCAGATCGGCCTGCCGATGCAGACCCAGCACCCCTACGGCCGGCCGCACTTCCGGCCGCTGTGGCGCGCCGCGGTCGAGGCCGGCCTCCCGGTCGCGATCCACATCGAGATGGGCGTCGGCATCACCCACCCGCCGACCCCGTCGGGCATCACGCGGACGTTCTCGCACCTGACCGCCTACCAGCCGATGACGTTCGTCTGGCACCTGCTGAACATGATCGCCGAGGGCGTGTTCGAGGAGTTCCCGGAGCTGCGGATCGTCTGGGCCGACGGCGCGGCCGACATGCTCACGCCGTTCATCTGGCGGATGGACTCCTTCGGCCGCCCGCACCTCGAGCAGACGCCGTGGGCGCCGAGGATCCCCAGTGCCTACCTGGCCGACCACGTGTTCTTCGTGCACGGATCCCTCGACGGGCCCGGTGCCGACGCCGACTTCGCCGACGAGTGGCTGCGCATGACCGGCAAGGAGGACCACCTGCTGTTCGGGTCGAGCTACCCGGACTGGGCGATGGTCTCCCCCGACGAGCTCCCGCGCGCCTGGACCCCCGAGCAGCGGGACAAGGTCCTGTGGCGCAACGCCGCCCGGCTCTACGGCATCCCCGTGACCGACCCGGCCCCGGTGACCGCCCCCGTCCCCGCGTCCGCCTGAGGCGCTCCCCCGACCCGTCCGGCAGCGACGAGAGGAACCCGGCATGACCATCGAGATGCAGCGCCCGAAGACGCTCTCCACCGAGACGACGCAGGTGCGGGTCGTCGACAGCGACATCCACCCCACGCCCAAGCGCGGGGAGCTGACGCCGTTCCTGCCGGCGAGGTTCCGGAGCCTGTTCGAGAACCGGTCCACCGGCGCGGGCAGCCCGGTCTACTACGACGCGCCGGACTTCGCGCACTCCTTCGCCATGCGCACCGACTCGTTCCCGGCCGACGGCAACTTCGCCGGGTCCGACCCCGACCTGATGTTCCGCCAGGTGATCATGGAGGCCGGCTGCGACCTGCTCATCCTCGGCCCGCTCAACGGCGGCGGCCAGACCGAGGAGGAGCACCACGCGGTCACCCAGGCGACCAACGCCTGGCAGGACGCCTGCTGGCTGGACGGCGAGCACAACTGGCACCAGCGCTTCCGCGGCTCGATCGTCGCCGCGATGGAGCACCCCGAGGCCGCCGCCCGCGAGATCGAGCACTGGGCCGGCCACCCGTACATGTCCCAGGTGCTGATCGGCGCCGAGCTGCGCCCGGCCTGGGGCGACCCGCGGTACGACCCGGTGTGGGAGGCCGCGACCCGCAACGGGCTGCCGGTGGCCTGCCACCTCGGCCGCGGTCAGCACAACGAGCTGCCGATGTCGCCGGTCGGCTTCATGACCTACAACCACGACCTGATGGTCAGCTACTCGATGCTGGCGGCGAACCAGGTCATGAGCCTGGTCTTCGACGGTGTCTTCGACCGGTTCCCGACGCTGCAGATCGTCTTCATCGAGCACGCCTTCAACTGGCTGCTGCCGCTGATGTGGCGGATGGACGCCGTGTACGCCAAGCGCGGCCCGGAGAACGGCCTCAAGCGCAAGCCCTCGGAGTACGTCAAGGACCACATCTGGTGCACGACGCAGCCGCTGGACATGCCGGAGGACAAGCTGGAGTTCACCCGCTCGCTGGAGTGGATGGAGGCCGACAAGCTCCTGCTGTTCTCGTCGGACTACCCGCACTGGACGTTCGACGACCCGCAGTGGGTGGCCAAGCACCTGCCGCTGCACATGCGCGACAAGATCATGTACCAGAACGCGCTGCAGGTGTTCCCCGACCTCCCCGAGACCGTGCCGGCGCTGCCGGGGCAGAAGCGGCTCCCGTAGTGCGGGAGCGCGCGAGCGTCCGTGCCCCGCTCGCCCGCGGCCGCGAGCACGTGGTGGCGACCGTCGAGGAGATCCCGCCCGGTCAGCACAAGGTCGTCCCCATCGGCCGGTGGGGCGTGGGCGTCTACAACGTCGCCGGCCGCTTCTACGCGATCGCCAACTACTGCCCGCACGAGGGCGGCCCGCTCTGCTCCGGGCGCACGCACGGCGTGACCGTCGTCGACCCGGAGCGTCCGGGCGGCGCGGCCGAGTCCCGGGCCGGGGAGTTCGTCTACTGCCCGTGGCACCAGTGGGGGTTCGAGCTCGCGACCGGCACGACCGCGGTCAAGCCGGAGTGGAGCATCCGCACCTACCCGGTCCGGGTGCAGGGCTCCGACGTCATCGTCACCGCCTGACCGGCACCGCCCGACGGCACCGCCCGACCGGCACCGCCCGATCCCGGAGGTCCTGCGCACCATGAGCCTGGCGACAGACGCGCCGGTGACCGCTGCCCTCGGGGTGTACCCGGGCGTGGCGGGCCGGCTGATCCCCGGGACCGGCGGGCGCGAGGACCTCGCCGCCTATCGTGCGGCCGGCGGCTACGCGCCCGTCGAGGACCTCGAGCGGCTGCTCGACGAGGTGGACGAGGCCGGGATCCGCGGTCGCGGCGGTGCCGCGTTCCCCCTCGCCACCAAGATCCGCACCGTCCGCGGCGGCCGCGGCGTGCCGGTCGCCGTCGCCAACGGCGAGGAGGGGGAGCCGGCGTCGGTCAAGGACCGCTGGCTGCTGCGCTCCCGGCCGCACCTGGTGCTCGACGGCCTGCGGCTGGCCTCGCTGATGGCGGGCGCGGACGAGGTGCACGTCTACGTCTCCGATGCCGACGCCGCCGAGTCCGTGGCGCAGGCGCTGGACGAGGTGCGCGGCGCCGGCTGCTGGGACGTCGCGGCCGCCCTCACCGTCGTCGAGCCGACCTACGTCGCCGGCGAGGAGACCGCCGTCGTCCAGGCGATCGGCGGCGGGCCCGCCCTGCCCACCGACAAGCCCCCGCGGCCGTTCGAGGAGGGCGTCAAGGGCCGGCCGACGCTGGTCAGCAACGTGGAGACGCTCGCGAACCTGCCGCTGGTGCAGCGCCTGGGCTCGACCGGCTACCGCTCGCTGGGCACCGTCGCCTCGCCGGGCACGTTCCTGCTCACCCTGTCCGGCTGCGCCTCGACCGGGCTCTACGAGGTGCCGTTCGGCGTGACGCTGGGCGAGGTCCTGCGCTGGCTCGGCGAGGACCCGGCCGCGGTCGAGGGTGTCCTGATGGGCGGCTACTTCTCGGGCGTGCTCGGCCGGCACGCGCTCGACGTGCCGCTGGAGTACGACGCGCTCAAGGCGCTGCACAGCGGCCTCGGCTGCGGCGCCGTGGCGCTGCTGACCGCCGGCGCCTGCCCGGTCGAGGTCTCCGCCGCGGTCATGGCCTACTTCGCCCGGGAGAACGCCGGGCAGTGCGGCTCCTGCTTCAACGGGATCCCGGCGATGAGCGCGGTCCTCGAGGCGCTGCGCGACTCCCGCGCCGAGGAGGCCGACGTGCAGCGGCTCACCGACTGGTCGGTGCGCCTGCGCGGCCGCGGCGCCTGCGGCACGCTCGACGGCGCCACCAACGTCGCCGCCGCCGTCCTCCGCGAGTTCCCCGACGCCGTCCGCGGCCACCTCGACGACACCTGCCCCACCTGCGCGCCCGCGGAGGGGCGACCGCCGGGTCGGGCGCCGTTCGCCGTCGCCGTGCCGGCGCCGGCCTGAGCCGCCGCCCGCCGAGGAGGACCGCCTTGAAGATCAAGCTCGACCGGACCAGGTGCGACGGATTCGGCTTCTGCGCCCGCTACGCGCCCGACGTCTTCGACCTCGACGAGTGGGGCTACGTCTCGCTCGTCGGCGCCGGCACGGTGGCGCCGGACCGGGAGGACGACGTGCGGCGGGCGCTGCTGGACTGCCCCGTGCACGCCATCACCGAGCTCCACACCTGACGCGGAGGAGATCCGTCGGCGTCACGCCGATGTCGTGTCCCCGGACATGTGTCGTGGTGTGGGCTCATGACATGTGTCGCGGTTGGGTTCAGGCGGCGTCCATCCTGGCGTAGCGCTGGTGGGGGTCG